>NZ_JALTON010000060.1 GCF_027000115.1 Thiohalobacter sp.
CCAGCTCCTCGGCACGCCAGCCAAACGGATGGCTCCGCGACGCCGGGTTGCCGAACACGCCCGTGCGCGTCAGACAACCGCACATCCGGTCCGCCACCCGCTCGTCCACCGGCGTCGTCGCACTGTAGTCCAGATATATGGGCGTGTTTACCGTCATTGCTGTTCCACCACTCGTGTCTCGTTTGAATCGAATGCCGCCTACCAGCCGATGGCACCGGATGCCGCCGACAGTCGGGCTGCCTGTTGCGCCAGCAGGTCGACCAGCCGGTCCACCTCTTCGCGCGTCGTGTCCTTGCCGAAGCTGACCCGCACCGCGCTGCGCGCGCTGGCCTCGTCCACACCCATGGCCAGCAGCACATGGCTGGGCTGGGTCTTGCCCGCAGCGCAGGCCGAACCGCTGGATACGGCGATCCCGCCCTTGTCCAGCTCCATCAGCAGCGTTGCGCCGTCCATGCCGGGCAGCAGCAGCTGCACCGTGTTGGGCAGCCGCGGCGCGCCCTGCGCCAGCACCCGGATCTGCGGCAGCCCGGCCAGCCGCGATTCCAGATGGTCGCGCAGCGTCCGCATGTGACGGATGCGTTCCACCCGTTCCGCCAGAGCCAGCTCCGCGGCCTTGCCGAAGCCGACGATGCCGGCGACGTTCTCGGTGCCGGCGCGCAGGCCACGCTCCTGGCCGCCGCCCACCAGCATGGGATCCAGTTCCAGCGCCTTGTCGAATATCAGCGCGCCCACGCCCTTGGGGCCGTAGATCTTGTGCGACGACAGGCTCATCAGTTGCGCGCCGGTCGACGCGAAGTCGAACACCAGCTTGCCCGCGGCCTGCACCGCATCGCTGTGCATCACCACGCCGGCGGCCCGGCACTGCGCGGCCAGCGCGGCGACCGGCTGCACGGCGCCGGTCTCGTTGTTGGCCAGCATCACCGAGACGAGTGCCGGCCGCTTCGCCAGCAGCGGCTCCAGACGCTCGGTCTCGACCACGCCCTCGGCGTTTACCGGCAGTTCGTGGAGCCGCCAGCCGCGGCGGGTCCAGGCCTGCGCCGGTTCGCGCAGGGAGGCGTGCTCGATGGCGCTGATCACCAGTGTGCCCGGTGCCCGACCCATGCAGCGCGTCCACAGGGCCAGATTGTTCGCCTCGGTGCCGCCGCTGGTGAAGATCACCTGTCCGGGCGCCACCCCGACCAGCGCGGCGACCTGCTCGCGCGCCTGGTCGATCCCGGCCCGCGCCTGCCGCCCGAAGCGGTGCACGCTGGACGGGTTGCCATGGATGTCCCGCAGATAGGGGGCCATGGCCTCGAATACACGTTCATCGAGGGGCGTGGTGGCATTGCAGTCGAGATAGCCCTGCATCGACCCGCTCCCGCCCGCTCAGCCGCGCGCGCTGCCGATGGGCACCCTAACCTCGGTGGTGCCACCCTGCTGCACGCGATCCTGGCGCTCGGCGACTTCCTTGATGCCGCCGTTGCGCATCAGCTCGCCGAGCGTGATGGCCGAGAGGAAGCCCTTGATCTGGTCACTGAGTTCGGTCCAGAGTTCGTGGGTCAGGCAACGCTGGTCGTTGTGGCAGTTGCCCATGCCACCGCAGCGCGTGGTATCGACGTTCTCGTCGACCGCGAGGATGACATCGGCGACGGCGATCTCGTCGGAGGGCCGCGCCAGGTTGTAGCCGCCACCCGGACCGCGGGTGCTGGTGACCAGCCCCTGCCGGCGCAGGCGCGTGAACAACTGTTCCAGATAGGACAGGGAGATGCCCTGCCGCTCGGAGATATCCGCGAGCTTCACGGGCGCCGGGCCGGCATGCATGGCCAGGTCCAGCATGGCGGTGACGGCGTAGCGCCCCTTGGTCGTCAGTTTCATCGGCGGTGTCCCGGTGGTATATTGGCTTACTGCCCGGCACGCAAGGTGCCATACCTGACAAATTTAGTCAAGAATTATCCGCCGATTTTTCCGGGTCTTTTTCCCCGGCCGCTTCCGAAGCCTCCGTTTTCCCCTCGCCTTCCCCGTCCTCTGTCCCGGATTCCAGCTCCTGCACCGGCGCGGTGCTGTGGATCTCGCAGGGCCCCAGGTCGGGGAGCTGCAGGTCGGCCACCTCGGCACCCAGGCTCTTCAGGCCGCGGCACATGTCCTCGAGCTTCTTGTCCATGACATGAATGTGGTCGAGCATGGCATTGATGGCAGTGGCGACCGGGTCCGGCATCTCCTTGGTGGTGCCATAGGCATCGAAGCCCATCTTGCGCGCGATCTCGGCGCCGCGGTCACTGACCGAGGGCCGCTCGTGGGCCACGATGCGGCCGGGTACGCCGACCACGGTGGCGTTGTCGGGCACGTCGCGCAGCACCACGGCATTGGAACCGATGCGCACGCCATTGCCGATGCGCAACGGGCCCAGCACCTTGGCGCCGGCACCGATGACCACGTCATTGCCAAGGGTGGGGTGGCGCTTGCCCTTCTCCCAGCTGGTACCACCGAGGGTAACGCCGTGATAGAGGGTGCAGTCGTCGCCGATCTCGGCGGTTTCGCCGATCACCACGCCCATGCCGTGGTCGATGAAGAAACGCCGGCCGATGCGGGCGCCGGGATGGATCTCGATGCCGGTGAACCAGCGGGCCAGCGCCGACAGCCAGCGTGCCAGCCAGCGCAACCCCCGCGCCCACAGGGCGTGGTTGATGCGATGGGCGATGATGGCGTGCACGCCCGGATAGGTGGTGAGGATCTCGAAGGTGCTGCGCGCGGCGGGGTCGCGATCGAACACGCAGCGCACGTCTTCCCGGATTCGTTCGAACATGCGATCTCCCTCGCCCGCATATTGCCTTTCCCGGCATTCTACCGCGGGGGCACGGGGCGATGCGATTCAGTCGCGGATGCGATCGTTCACCGCGGCGAGGATGCCGCGGAGGATGTTGACCTCGTTGCGATCGGGCCGCGCCCGTGACAACAGCCGGCGCAACCGGCGCATCATGTTGCCCGGACGTTCGGGAGTGATGAACTCGAGCGCGTACAGGGTCTGCTCGAGGTGGGCATACAGGCCTTCCATCTCCGCGCCCGTCGCCGGCGGGTGTTCCTCTGGCTGCGGTGCCAGCGGCCGCTCGCCGAGCTGCGCCATGCGGATCTCGTAGCTCAGTACCTGCACCGCCTGGGCGACATTCAGGGAACTGAATGCCGGGTCCGCCGGGATGTGGACCAGGTGGTGGCAGAGATCCAGCTCGTCGTTGGTCAGCCCGGAGCGTTCGCGGCCGAACACCAGCGCCACCTCGCCACGCGCGGCCTCCGCCACCACCCGCTCACCGCAGGTGCGGGCATCGATCACCGGCCAGCGTATCGAGCGCAGCCGGGCACTCGCGCCCACCACCCAGCTTGCGCCGGCCAGCGCCTCGGCCAGGGTGTCGAACACCTCGGCCTGCGCCAGCAGGTCCTCGGCGCCCGAGGCCCGCGCCGTCGCCTCCTCGTGCGGAAAGGCCGCGGGCGTCACCAGCGACAGCCGGCGCAGCCCCATGTTCTTCAGGGCGCGGGCCGCGGCACCGATGTTGCCGGGGTGCGTGGTCTCGACCAGCACCACGCGCACCTGGTCGGCGATCATCGCGCCTCCGCCATGCCTTCAGCCATGAAACGCGCGACCGACGCCAGCCAGCGCGCAACGGCCCGGTTGGCGGCCTTGGCCGCCGCGGCCGGCCCCTTGCCCGCGACGGGCTCGGAGACCTCGAATTCCCTCGCCACGGCCAGCCGCCGCTGCGCCAGATCGATCAGGCGCAGGCGGGCACGCAGCAGGAACCGGTCCTGTTCTGGCACCAGATCGTAGGTGAATTCCAGTACCTCCAGCTCCAGCCGGTGGCGCACGCCCAGCGGCGTGCCCCGACCGACCACCGCGGCGACGCCCGGCTGTGCGGTCAGTCGCGCCGCCAGCACCGGCTGCAGCATCGCCGCCGGGTCCTCGACCCAGCGCGCGGAGCGGAAATAGCCCAGCCGACCGGGCTGCTCGCGATAGGCCATGCGCGGCGTATCGATGCCCGGTGCGACGCGGGTCACGGCCAGCAGCAGCACCTCGCCGCCGGTCGTTGCCGGGGCGGGTGGCGGCAGCTCGATGCGATAGCGGCTGACCGCCTGCGCTTCCGGCCTCGGCAGCAGGGTGCAGCCACCCAGCAACAGGGCGGCAATCAGGGCCGGCAACAGCGAGAGGGTCAGGGAAGTACGCCGCTTCATGGGTTCATTCTCCGGGGCCCGGGGGTTCGAGCGCATTGCCGTAGATCAGCCGCGCCGGCTGCGCCTCGACCTGCTCGGCCACCCGCCTGAGGTCACCGGCCAGCCGGCGCAGCTCGTCGATCAGCAGCGACAGGTCCGGCGCCAGGCTGCCGGTCACCGTGGTTACCGCCTGCCCGCCCTGCGCCACCTGATGGCGCAACACCTGGCTGGTCTGACGGAAATCGGCGGCCATCGCCTCCAGCCCGGCGGCCGCCGCTTCCACCCGGGCGAGCAGGTCCGGCACCGCCGCGGTGGCCTGCCGCGCCTCGGCCAGCAGCCGCGCGCCCTCGGCCAGGCCCTGCTCGATCTGCTGCCGGCTGTCGGCCAGGGCGCCGGTCACCGACTCTACATGGGCAAGGATGTTGCCGATGCGCGCGCGGTTGTCGGGATTGAGCAGGGCGTGCAGGTCATGGCTCACCACATTGAGATTGCCGATCAGCTCGGACACCGTGTCGTCCAGCCGCGAGAACAGCGAGGGACCGGTAGGGATCACCGGATAGGGCTCGCCCGGCGTTTCGGTCAGCGGGGGCGCCTCCGGCGAACCGCCCGAGAGTTCGATGGAGGCGATGCCGGTCAGGCCCTGGACCGACAGCGTGGCCACCGTATCGGTGCGGATGGGTACGTCCGGGCGCAGCGCCAGCAGCAGTTCCACGCGCTGCGGGTTGGCAGGATCCAGGTTCAGCTCGCGCACCTTGCCGACCTCCACACCGCGATAGCGCACCGGCGCATCCACGTACAGGCCGGACACGGACTCGGTCATGTACACCCGGTAAAGGCGGTACTCCTGCGCAAAGTCGCCGAAGGCCAGCCACAGGCTGATGCCGATGCCGGCCGCACCCAGCAGGATGACAAACAGGCCGACCAGCACATAGTTGATGCGTGTTTCCATGTCCTCAGACCCGCCGCGCCCGCCGCGCACGCGGGCCTTCGAAGTACTGGCGCACCGCGGGATGATCGACGCCGGCCAGCTCAGCCATGGGCGCCACCGCCACGATGCGACGGTCACCCAGCACCGCCACCCGGTCGGCCACGTTCCACAGTGAATCCAGATCGTGACTGATCATCACCACCGTCAGCCCCAGCCATTGTTTCAGTTCGCGGACCAGCGCGTCAAAGCCGTCGGCACTGTGCGGGTCCAGGCCCGACGTGGGCTCGTCCAGAAACAGCAGCTGGGGATCCATGGCCATGGCGCGCGCCAGGCCGGCGCGCTTGATCATGCCGCCGCTCAGTTCCGCCGGATAACGGTGTGCGGCCTCGGCCGGCAGCCCGGCCATGCGGATCTTGATCAGGGCCAGGGCGTCGATGGTGTCGTCGGCCAGCCCGGTGTGCTCGCGCAGGGGTACGCCGACGTTCTGCAGCACCGTGAGCCCGCTGAACAGGGCGCCGTGCTGGAACAGCACGCCGAAGCGGCGTCGCAGTGCCTGCGCCCGCTGCGGCGATATGCCGACCACCTCCTCGCCGAACAGGCGGATGGAACCGGCGCTCGGCCGCCGCAACATGATCATCTCGTGCAGCAGGGTGGTCTTGCCGCTGCCGCTGCCGCCGACCAGGGCCAGGATCTCGCCGGCCTGCACATCCAGGTCCAGGTGCTCGTGCACGGTGAAGTCACCGAAGCGGGTACAGACGTCACGCAGCCGGATCAGGGCTTCGCTCATCTCAGATCCCCAGCCAGCTGAACAGCACCGAGAACTGGGCGTCGGCGACGATGACCAGGAAGATCGACTGCACCACCGACAGTGTCGTGTGACGTCCGACGCTGGCCGCACTGCCCGACACCCGGAAGCCCTGGAAGCAGCCGATCAGGGCGATGATCACCGCGAACACCGGTGCCTTGAGCAACCCCAGCAGGAAGGAACGCACCGACACCGCGTCGCCGAGGCGATCGATGAAGGGCTCGAAGCCCAGCCCGAGCTGGACCTTGGCCATGAGCATGCCGCCGAACACGCCCGCCACGTCGGCGAACACGCTCAGCAACGGCAGGGCCAGTATCAGGGACAACAGCTTGGGCAGCACCAGCACGTCCAGCGGTGCGATGCCGATGGTGCGCAGGGCCGCCACCTCCTCGGTGACCTGCATGGTGCCGATCTGCGCGGTATACGCGGAACCGGTGCGCCCGGCGACGATGATGGCCGCCAGTAGCGGCGCCAGTTCGCGCACCATGGACAGGCCCACGAGATCGGCGACATAGATGTTCGCGCCATAGGCCTTGAGCTGGACGGCGCCCTGATAGGCGATGACCACGCCCATGAGAAAGGACAGCAGTCCGACGATACCCAGCGCCCGCACCCCGGCGCTGTCCAGATCGGCCACCACCGCCGCCCAGCGGATGCGCCAGGGGCGCAGGAGCTGCGTGCCCAGCCGGCTCAGCGACTCCCCGGTGAAGCTCAGAAAGCCCAGCAGTTCCTCCACCCCTTCGAACACCCGCTGGCCGGTTTCGGCCAGCAGGTTCTCGCGCGGCGGTGGTTCCGGCCGGTCGGCGGCGAGGGTCTCCACCTGTTCGATGAGGCTACGGTAGCGTTCGGGCAGGCCTGCGAGGGTGACGCCACGCCCGCCTTCCGCGAGCCGCCGGCGCAGGTGGTCGACGAGCCAGGCGCCCGCGGTATCCAGGGCAGTGAGCGCGGAGAGATCCAGGGTCACCGCACCCGATCCCACCCCGGCGAGCAGCCGCTCGGGCGGGCCGAGGTCCGCCACCGTGGCCAGGGTCCAGGCACCCTCGGCGCGCAGGGTGTCGCCTTCCAGGCGCAGGCGCGGGGGGCTTTCGGAGGCTGCGGCAGGCATGGCGCAGAGTGTCCCGGTTCGCCGGGCGCCGCGCAAGCGGACGCCGTGTGGAGGGTTCACCCGCATATTGCACCAGGGGTTGTGGATGATGGCGGATTTGCAGCCCGCTGCCGCCCAGGTGCCATATGCGGGTTCAGGCGCGACCGACCGGAAAGGCGAGCACCTCGCGAATGTCGTCCACGCCAGCCGCCAGCATCACCAGCCGGTCGAAGCCCAGCGCCACCCCGCTGCCGGCCGGCATCCCGGCCTCGAGCGCGGCCAGGAAGGTTTCGTCGAGGGGCATCTCCGGCCGACCCGCGGCCCGCCGGGCCGCGTTCTCGGCCTCGAACCGCGCCCGCTGCTCGACGGGATCGGTGAGTTCGTAGAAGCCGTTGGCCAGCTCCAGGCCCCCGACATACAGCTCGAAGCGGTCGGCCACTTGGGGACGATCCGGCCGCCGCGCGGCCAGTGCTGCCTGGCTCGCCGGGTAGTCGACCACGAACAGGGGTTCGCCACGACGGGCCAGCTCGGGCTCGATGAGACGGGCAAGCACCAGGTCGCGCCAGACATCGATGTCCTCGTCGGCCCCGAGCGTCACCTCCACCCCCGCCTGAGTCAGGCGGCCGGCCAGGGTCGCCGCATCGGCGGTCAGGCCGTCGACCCCGGCGAATTCGCGGAAGAGTTCGGCATAGGGAAGGCGGCGCCAGGGTGGCGACGGCACCCGCGCCCCGAGCAGCTCGGCCACCAGCGCCTCGACCTCGTCGATCAGTTCGTCGCTGCGCCAGCCCGGCCGGTACCACTCCAGCAGGGTGAACTCGGGGTTGTGGCGGGGACCCGCCTCGGCGTCGCGGAACACCTTGCAAAGCTGGAATATGGGGCCACAGCCGGCCGCCAGCAGCCGCTTCATGGGGAATTCGGGCGAGGTGTGCAGGAACACCCGCGCGGGCGCCGCGGCGCCGGGCAGGCGGACGCGGGTCTCCAGGCTGTCCAGTGCCGGCGCCGGCGTGGCCGCCCGCGACAGCATCGGCGTCTCGACTTCCAGCACGCCGCGCGAGGACAGGAAGGCGCGCGCGCCCGCCAGCAGGCGGGCGCGCAGCACGAGTGTTTCCGGGGATGCGGCCGGCCGCCAGTCCGGCGCCGACATCAGTCCTTGGCGCGCGAGATGTACTCGCCGGTGCGGGTGTCGACCTTGAGCTTGTCGCCGACATCGACGAACAGCGGCACCAGGACGGTGGCACCGGTTTCCAGCGTGGCCGGCTTGGTGGCGCCGGTGGCGGTATCGCCGCGGATGCCGGGTTCGGTCTCGGTCACTTCCAGCACCACGTGGTTGGGCGGGGTGACGCTGATGGGCACGCCGTTCCAAAGGGTGACAGTGCAGACGTCCTGCTCCTTGAGCCAGTTGCGGGCATCGGCCACCGCGGCCTCGTCGGCGGCGACCTGTTCGAAGGTCTCGGGGTGCATGAAGTGCCACTGCTCGCCGTCGCTGTACAGGTACTGCATGTCGACGTCCAGCACGTCGGCGGCCTCGACCGACTCACCGGACTTGAAGGTGCGTTCCCAGACCCGCCCGGTCTTGAGGTTGCGCAGCTTGACGCGGTTGAACGCCTGCCCCTTGCCGGGCTTGACGAACTCGTTTTCAATGATGGCGCAGGGATCGCCGTCCAGCATCACCTTCAGGCCGCGCTTGAATTCGTTGGTGCTGTAACTCGCCATAGAACCTTCCACTCGAAACCGGGAGAGCCCGTGAACAAACCGGCGCGTATGATACCGCGATCGGCCCGCGCCGACCATGCGGCCGAGTGGCAGCAGGCACTGGCGCGGGGCTTCCGCAGCGCCGCCGAGCTGCTCGAATTCCTCGGCCTGCCGCCCGAGCCCGGCGCCGGGGCCGGCGAGCGCCTGTTTCCGACCCGGGTGCCGCGCGGCTTCGCCGCCCGCATGCGGCCGGGCGATCGCCGCGACCCGCTGCTGCTGCAGGTGCTGCCCCTGGCCGCCGAGGCCGAGGCCGTGCCCGGCTTCGTCAGCGACCCGCTGGCCGAGCAGTCGGCCATGCCGGTACCCGGACTGCTGCACAAGTACCGCGGCCGCGCCCTGCTCACCGTCACCGGCGCCTGCGCCGTGCACTGTCGCTACTGCTTCCGGCGCCACTTTCCCTATGCCGAGGCCAACCCGGGTGCGGGCGGCTGGCAGGACGCACTGGATTACCTGCGTGCCGATGCGGACATCCGCGAAATCATCCTCAGCGGTGGCGACCCGCTCAGCCTGTCCGACGATCGGCTGGCCGATCTCATCGGACGACTGGAGGCCATCCCCCACCTGACCCGGCTGCGCCTGCACACGCGGCTGCCGGTGGTGCTGCCGGAACGGGTCACCGGCGCCCTGTGCGCGCGGCTGGCGAAGAGCCGGCTGGACGGCGTGTGCGTGCTCCACGTCAATCACCCCGCGGAGCTGGATGCAACCGTCGACGCCGCGCTGGCCCGGCTGCGGGCGGCGGGCCTGACCCTGCTCAACCAGAGCGTACTGCTGTGCGGCATCAACGATGACGCCGACACCCTCGCCGGTCTCAGCGAGCGCCTGTTCGCCGCCGGCGTGCTGCCCTACTACCTCCACCAGCTCGATCCGGTGGCCGGCGCGGCCCACTTCGCGGTGCCCGACGAGCGGGCCCGAACCCTGGCGGCCACGCTCCGAACACGCCTGCCCGGCTACCTGGTGCCACGGCTGGTACGCGAGCAGGCGGGCGCTCCGGCCAAGACACCCCTCTGAAAAAGCTGGTATTATCACCGGGCGACCGACATCCGCACCGGCGCGGAGCCCGCTAAGGAAACCCCCGCTCCGGCCGAGAAAAACAAAAACCCCCCTGTCGCGAGCTGGAGAACATGGACCAACGTTTGCCGCTACGCCGGCCGGCGACGCCGGGCAGTTTCGACGCCCAGCCCGCCCACGTCGAACAATGGATTGCCGCTCTCCCCGTCCTCAATGTCGGCGAGACCACCCGGCTGCTGTTCAACGCCCTGGTGGAATTCAACACCCTGGAGATGCCCACCGCCCAACGCATGAAGTCGCTGGAGCTGCTGCGGGTGCCGGTGCGCAACATCACGGAAACCCTGAAGAAACATTATGTGGGACACAGCTTCCCGCTGGCGCCCAAGGGGCGCAAGGTCGCCGAGCTGTCCAAGGAAATGCTCAACCAGCTCGCCATCGGCTACCGCATCGTGGTCGCCGAGGAACGCGACAAGCCGCGTTTCCGCCGCGACAAGCGCCTGCTGGCCACCGCCATGCACCGCGCGCTGGCCTGCCTCGGCCTGGTCCTGCTCAAGGCCTACCAGGTCTATGCCCCCTACCCGCCCGGCGTCTGGCGCGAGGTGCACCGGCTGTACGAACAGGCCAGCGAACGCGGCCTGCTCGAGCACGCGGTCCGCGATGCCGGCGAGGACGGCATTGCCCTGACCATCGAGGATGCCTACAAGCAGATCCTGCTGCTGGCGCTGGCCTGTCCCTACCGGCTGCGCCAGGGCGAGGTGGAGCAGGTGTTCCGCGCCCTCGAGAACTGGTCCCGCGAGGCGGAACTCACCGACCTGGTCGAGGCACCCAATCCCGGCGGCCTGTTCATCGTCAATCTGGCCAGCGACGACCCGCCGAGCTACCTGATCCTGCGCCACACCCGGTACGATCGCGCGCATTGCCGGCTGCTGGACACCGCGCGGCTGGCCGAAACCGTGCGCCATGCCTTCACCGACCGCAATCAGGGCCGTGCCGGCCCCGGCGTTCCGTCCGAGACCATCCTGCGGCGGCTGATGCTGTCCTGGGGCGTGATGCCCAGGCGACGCTATTCGCGGACCGAAAAGGCCGCCACTGCCGTGGTCGCCATGGGCCTGAGCGCCACCCACTACTTCATCAGCGGCGAGAACACCTTCTCGGCCGACAGCGGCGACGCCGAGGCCCCGCACTACGACGCCCGCGCGACCTTCACCGCTCGCGAGACCCGGGAGCGCGAGAACGAGGTCCCCGATGTGTGGGACTTGGCCGAGACCCGCCGCTGGCGCAGCGACGACAACCATCGCATCCGCATGGTGGATTTTCCTGCCCAACCGAGCAAACTGGCGCCGAAGTCACCCCCGCCACTGGAGACCGAACCCCATCCACCGGAGTATCACACCCACGAGTGGAAGATGGTCGACGTCAGCGCCGGCGGCTACCGGCTGCTGTGGGACAGCGGCGAGAACTCGGAAGCCGAGGTCGGCGAGCTGGTCGGCATCCGCGAGGCTTCGGACCCCGATGCCTTCCACATGGGACTGGGCGTGGTGCGCTGGATGAAGTGCGCCGAGGGTCGTGGTCTGGAGTTGGGCGTGCAGATGATCGCGCCCGGCGGCGTGGCCGTGGGCACCAAGAAGGCCGGTGCCCGTGAATACCTGCGCAGCCTCATCCTGCCGGAGATTCGCGCCATCGGTCAGCCGGCCACCCTGATCACGCCCACCCTGCCCTACCATGTCGGCGACCAGGTGCTGGTCAACAGCCACGGCAAGGAGGCGCGGGTGGAGCTGACCAAGCTGGTCGAGAACACGGGGGCCTTCGCCCAGTTCCAGTTCCGGCCACTGGACAGCCGCGCCAGCAGCAGCCAGGGCGATTCCGCCGACGGCTCGAACTCCGGCTTCGACGAACTCTGGGAACAGATCTGAAAGAATGCGGCGGGCCCGTCAGCCCCCGTAGATCCTGAAGAAGTCGTCCGGATAGCGAATGCGACCGCCCCCTTCGAGCGCACCCGCTTCCAGCTCCATGGCGGACACCGCCTCGCCCGGACAGGGCAGGTTGGTTTCCAGGCCCCAGTCCGAGGCCGGACGAAAGCCGAACCGCTGATAGTAGTCGGGATGACCCGCCACCACGATGGCGGCATAGCGCATGTCACGGGCGCGGTTGACGGCGGCCTGGATCAGCGCCGAGCCGATGCCGCGGTGGGACTGCGAGGGCACCACCGACATGGGCCCCAGTGCCAGTACCCGGTCACGGCCCTTGCCACCCTCGCGGGCCACCGGCGACAGCAGCACATGACCGACGATGCGGCCGTTGATCTCGGCCACCAGCGACAGGTCGCGGATAAAACCCGGGCGGTTGCGCACGGCGTCGACCAGCTGGGCCTCGGCCTCGCCCTCGAAGGCGCTCAGGTTGACCACGTCGATGGCCTTGACGTCTTCCGGCGTCTCCGCGCGGACGATGACCTCATGCATGTTCGCCTACTCCTCAAGCGCAAGCCGACGAGTTCATGCTAGCAGGATTCACCCGCATGGAAAACAGCCCGGGTTTTCTGTAAAACGATCCTGACGCGAGGGCGACAGGACTTCATTTTCAGCACCTGCTGCCGCTAAGCTCACGATGGAGTCCATACACCGTCACGGAAGGGAACAGGAACGGAGGACCGAGTGTCGACGGACGACAAGCTGCTTCGCCTCATCATCGCCGAGGAATCCCGGAACGACGCCGAGGCCGTTGCCAACATCCTGCGCAATGCCGGCCATGCCGTGCGCTTCCACTATGTGGAGGACACAGAGGATCTCGAGAATGCCCTCGACCAGCAGGTCCCGGACCTGATCATCCTCTCCGAGGGCCTGGAAGGACTCGGCCTGGACGCGCTGCGCACCGAACTGGACAGCCGCAAGCTGGACATCCCCGTCATCCTCATGGCCGCCGAGGCCAACGAGGCGGAGGTGGTCGAGGCCCTGCGCGCCGGCGCCACCGACCTGGTGTCCTTCGACCAGCCCGACCACCTGCGGCTGGTGGTCGAACGCGAGCAGAAGAGCCTGCATACCCGACGCGCCCTGCAGCGATTCGAAACCATCTACAGGGAAAGCGAGCGCCGCTGCCGCGCACTGCTGGACACCTCGCGCGACGCCATCGCCTACGTGCACGACGGCATGCATATCTATGCCAACCAGTCCTATCTGGAGATGTTCGGCTTCGACGACATGGAGGAAATCGAGGGCCACCCGATCATGGACATGGTCGCGCCGGAGGACCATGGCTCCTTCAAGGATTTCCTGCGCAGCTACGGCAAGGAGGACAGCGAGGAGATCGCCGAGCTGGAGGTTTCCTGCGTCAGCGCCAGCAAGGGCAGCTTCAAGGCGCTGATGGAGTTCGCGCCCGCCTCCATCGAGGGCGAGGCCTGCACCCAGATCGTCATCCGTGACCGTTCGACCGCAGACCCGGAACTGGCCGAGAAGCTCAGGCACCTGAGCAAGCAGGACATGCTCACCGGCCTGTTCAATCGCCAGTACTTCATGGAAGAGGTGGAACTGGCCGTCTCCGAGGCGGTCACCGGCGGCGAGAGCAGCGGCGTGCTCTACGTGCTGCTGGACAACTTCAAGCAGGTCAAGGAAAGCGTCGGCCTGGCTGCCAGCGACCTGGTCATCAAGGACATCGCCGATCTCATTCGCAACAAGGTGGGCGACAGCGGCATCGCCGCCCGCTTCGGCGACAACACCTTTGCCGTGCTTTGCCGCGGCAGCGACATCGACGCCGCCCAGGCCCTGGCCGAGGCCATCCGCCACAGTGTCGAGGAGCATATCGTCGATGTCGAGGGCCGTTCGGTCACCGTCACCTGCTCGGTCGGCATCAGCCTGATCACCGAGTCGGCCCCCGAAGCCGCCGAGGTCATGGCCCGGGCGGACCTGGCCTGCGAGGTGGCGCGCTCCGCCGGCGGCAACCGCGTGCACCTGCACAATCCGGTCACCGACGAACAGCGCGGCAGGGAACGCGAGGCGCAATGGAAACAACTGATCAAGGAGGGACTGGAGCAGGACCGCTTCCACCTGGTCTACCAGCCCATCGTCAGCCTGCAGGGCGACCCGCAGGAAAAATACGAGGTGCTGCTGCGGCTGCGCGACGCCGAGGGCCAGGACTACCTGCCGGGCCAGTTCCTGCCGGTGGCCATCGACGGCGGCCTCATCGCCGAGATCGATCGCTGGGTCATCGCCCATGCCATCGAGGTACTGGCCGAGCACCGGCGTCAGGACCACGACACCCAGTTCTTCGTCAAGGTGTCCGGCGTGACGCTTGCCGACCAGGAACTGCCGCTGTGGATCAACGAGCAGCTCAAGGCGGCGCGCCTGCAGAGCGACGCCATCGTGTTCGAGATCGCGGAAAAGGAGGCCAGCCAACACCTCAAGCATGCCAAGGCCTTCATCAAGGCGGTCAAGGCGCTGCACATAGGCACCTCGCTGGAACACTTCGGCAGCAGCCCCAATTCCTTCCAGCTGCTCAAGCACGCCGATGTCGACTACCTCAAGATCGACGGCGCCTTCATCCACAACCTGATGAAGGACGAGAACAACCAGGCCATGGTCAAGTCGATCGTGGAAATGGCCCGCTCCATGAACAAGCAATGCGTGGCCGAGTTCGTCGAGGACGCCTCCAGCGTGGCCATGCTGTTCCAGTTCGGTGTCCAGTACATCCAGGGCTACTTCCTGCAGGAACCCCATCCCGCGCTGGACTACGACTTCTCCGAGGAATCACTGTAGGCGCCTCCTCGCTGGCGCAACCTGGACCGGCTCCATTCCGGCGGGCGCTTGATCTGGATCAAACCCGCCCGCGCCGCGGCTTCGCCATAATCGCTGCGCCCGGCCTGCACGCCAGGCGCAGTCGAGCGAAGCCCTCATGTTTGTGCAGAAGGATTCCCGCCATCGTCTCAAGATCGGCCTCGCCGAGATGCTCAAGGGCGGCGTCATCATGGACGTCACCACCCCCGAGCAGGCGCGCATCGCCGAGCGTGCCGGCGCCGTGGCGGTCATGGCCCTGGAGCGGATTCCCGCCGACATCCGCCGGGATGGCGGCGTGGCGCGCATGTCCGACCCCGCGCTGATCGACGCCATCCGCGATGCGGTGTCGATACCGGTCATGGCCAAGTGCCGCATCGGCCATGTCAGCGAGGCGCGCATCCTGGAGGCGCTGGAGGTCGACTTCATCGACGAAAGCGAGGTGCTGACCCCGGCCGACGAACAGCATCATATCGACAAGTGGGCATTCGAGATCCCCTTCGTCTGTGGCGCCACCGACCTGGGCGAGGCCCTGCGCCGCATCGGCGAGGGCGCGGCCATGATCCGCACCAAGGGCGAGGCCGGCAGCGGCAACATCGTCGAGGCCGTGCGCCACCTGCGGCTGATCCGCCGCCAGATCGGCGAACTGTCCGCGCTGCCGCGCGAGGAGTGGATGCGGGCCGCGCGCGAGCTGGGCGCACCCCACGCGCTGGTGGAACAGGTGGCCACCCTCGGCCGCCTGCCGGTGCCGGCCTTCTCCGCCGGCGGCATCGCCACCCCCGCCGATGCCGCGCTGGTGCGGGAACTGGGGGCCGAGGCCGTGTTCGTCGGCTCCGGCATCTTCCGCTCCGAGGACCCGGAGGCGCGCGCCGCGGCCATCGTGCAGGCGACCACCTGGTTCGACTGCCCGGAAATCCTGGCCGAGGTATCGCGCGGCCTGCGCGAGGCCATGCCCGGCATCGAGCTGGGCGGCCTGGACGACGACCAGCGCATGGCGCGGCGGGGCTGGTAGCCATGAGTACCGTCGGCATCCTTGCCCTGCAGGGTGACGTCGAACGCCACGAGGCGGCGCTGGAATCACTGGGCCACGCCACCCAGCGGGTGCGCGGCGCCGCGGAACTCGACGGCTGCAGCGCGCTGGTAATCCCCGGTGGCGAGTCCACCACCCTTTCCACCCTGCTGCACCGGCGTGGGCTCACCGCAGCCCTGCGCCGCTTCGGCGCATCGCATCCGGTACTGGGCACCTGCGCCGGGCTGGTACTGATGGCGCGCGACAACGGTGATACGCGGGTCGCCTCGCTGGGGCTGCTGGACGTGCGCCTGCAGCGCAACCACTACGGCAGCCAGCGCCACAGCTTCAGCACCGACCTGGAAGTGCCGGCGCTTGCCGAGGGTCCGCTGGCGGCCGACTTCATCCGCGCGCCCGCCATTCTCGATGCAGGTCCCGGGGTGGAAGTGCTCGCGCGCTGCGACGGCCTGCCCGTGCTGGTGCGGCAGGGCCGGCATGTCGGTGCCAGCTTCCACCCCGAACTCGCCGGTGACGCGCGCATCCATCGCCTGTGGCTGGAAGGCGCCTGCCACTGACCGCCGATGACCGCCCCCGACATCTACCAGCCCTCGGCCCGCACCCTCCGGCCGCTGCCCGGGGTGCCGGCCCCGCTGGCGGCCCTGTCGCGGCTGCTGCCGGGTGCGCCATCGGCCTGGCTGGCACCGCGGCTGCTCGACCGCATGTTCGTGGCCGAACGCGAATGCGGGGCACTGGATTTCCTCACCGACCGCCAGGTGCTGCTGCGGGTGAGCGACCTCGATCTTTCCCTGCCGCTCGGCTACCGCGGGCGCCGCTTCCGCCGCGCCGATCCGCGACGACAGCCGGTGCATCTGCGCCTGGAGGGGCCGCTGTACGGCTTCCTGCTGCTGGCGGCACGCCGCGAGGACCCGGACACCCTGTTCTTCCAGCGCCAGCTGCGCCTGTCCGGCGACACCGAACTGGGCCTGGAACTGAAGAACTTCCTCGACGGCCTGGATGCCTCGCCGGCCCGGCAGCGACTGGCCGCAGTCGCGGAACAGATGCTGGGCGTCGCCGATCGGCTGAGCGGAAAACAGGCGGGAAGCGACTGAAACGATAGCCACGGCTTCCACTGGACCCACGGAAACTGCCGATCGCCCTGCACGGTTTCCTGCCAAGGGCAGCGAATGTTCGTTACCCTGGGTTCGGTGGATTCAGTGGCCATCGTCCAAAAGACCACCGTGCAGGGCCGCCGCAACCGGCGGACGACGGGCGTTTCCATCCTCGTCAGCAAGGGACCCGCGCCATGCCGGGCTCGCCATGCCAGAAGCCGTTGCCCGGCGCCAGCGGCAGCATCGCATCCAGGCGGGCGGCCTCTGTCTGCGGGTCCGCCTCGCCCCGACGCACCGCGTCGAAGGCGGCGACCACTTCGGCCATGCCCTCGGCCTCCGGATACAGCCGCAACCATTCCACGCCGATTTCCGCCAGCGCGGGCAGTTCCGCCAGCAGGCTGAAGGGGGCGGCGGGCTGGAGCTGGATGCCATTGATGTTGAGAAAGGGCTCACCGTTGCGGGTACGCAGCAGCTCGCCGGCCGGGTCTTCCAGACAGCGAAAGCCGCACTCGTCCTTGGCCAGATCGTGGGCGCGAGCGGTGAAGCAGCGCGCCGAATGCGCGAGCCCCGGCCGCCCGAACACCGTGACCTCCGTTTCCACACCCGACGGACGCGCGTCGTGCAGGGCGCGGCATTCACGCTCACCCAGCTCCACCGGCAGCACCCAGCGCACCATGCCCGCGGCCGCCAGCCGCTTCATGGCGCGAACGTTGTAGAGGTTGATCCCCGGTCCGGCAACGAAGGGGGCACCCTCGCGCAGCTGCGCCCCGGCCAGGTCGTTCACCTCGACCGGATAATCGCGCTGGCTGCACAGCCGGCGCAGCGTCGCCAGCTCCGAGCCGGCGCTGATCAGCAACAGCGAGGACAGCACCACCTGCTTGCCGGCCGCGCTCAGAAAGGCCACCAGTTCCTGCCAGTCCGCCTCGCGCAACTGGCGCCGCTTGGCGCAGACGTTCTCGCCGAGATAGACCAGATCCACCGGCCACTCGGCCACCTGCCGATAAAAGGCGAACACCTGTTCACGCGGCCAGAAATACTGGATGGGCGCAAGGCTCAGTCGCGGCCTCATCGCGGATTCCTCATCGCCAGGGCCGGGCGTAGGCGCCCAGCGTGGTCTGTACGCCCTCGGCGACCCGGCCCAGGCTGCGCTGCCAGTCCTCGCGTACCCTGAAGCCGTCGCCCGCGGCGAGGCTGTCGATGGCCTCGCGCCAGACGCGGGTGACACTGGCGACATACTGCGGACTGCGCTGCCGGCCCTCGATCTTGATCGCGGCCACCCCCGCGGTCTTGAGTTCCGGCAGCAGCGCCAGGGTATTGAGACTGGTCGGTTCCTCCAGCACGTAGCCCACGCGGCCGTCGACCTCGAAGCGCCCCTTGCAAAGCGTCGGGTAGCCGGCCAGCTCGTCGGCCCCGTAGCGGTCGATGAGCACGCCGTTGAGCCGGGTTTCCAGAAGATCGCCGTCGTTTTCCCAGGACACGTAACGCGCCGGCGAACAGGCCCCGCAGGTGTTGGGCGACTCACCCGTGACATAGGAGGACAGGAAACAACGCCCCTCGGCCATCACGCACAGGCTGCCGAAGCCGAACACCTCGATCTCGGCCGGCGCGGATTCGGCCAGCGCGCGGACCTGGGCCAGTGACAGCACCCGCGGCAGCACCACCCGCTGCACGCCGAACCGCTCGACATGGAAACGGATGGCCTCGGCATTGGTGGCGGAGGCCTGCACCGACAGATGCAGGCGCAGGCCGGGGTGGCGCTCCGCCGCATGGTCCAGCACCCCGAGATCCGCGGCGATCAAGGCATCCACCCCCAACTCTGCGGCGCGGTCCACCGCCTTCTGCCAACGCGGCCAGCCATCCGGACGCGGATAGGTGTTGAGCGCCAGGAACACCTTGCGGCCGCGCTCGCGGGCGTAGGCAATCGCCTTGGCAATATCGTGGCCGGAAAAGTTGAGCCCGGCGAAGTGCCGCGCATTGGTGTCGTCGCGAAAGCCGAGATAGACGGCGTCCGCACCATTGTCCACCGCTGCCTTCAGCGACGGCAGATTACCCGCGGGGCAGACCAGTTCCATTACGATACCTCCCGGAACGCCGCGCCAGCGCGCGCTCCACTGCATTGAGCACCCGCCATTTCCAGGCACACCAGTGCGGCGCCAGCAGCAGGCGCGGCTCCGCCGTTCCGGTCAGGCGGTGAAAAACGATACCCGGCGGCGTGGCGCGCACCAGTTCCGCCACCAGATTCACGTACCAGTCGAAGGCCGGCGGCCGGTACTCGCCGCGGCGCCACTCGTTGGCGAGCCGGGTGCCCTTGACCACGTGCAGCGGATGCAGCTTGAGACCCTCCACGCCCAGCGCCAGCACCCGGCGATGGGTCTCGCGCACATGCCAGGCGTCCTCGCCGGGCAGGCCGAGGATCAGGTGGGTACACAGCGGCAGGCCGCGCGCGCGTGCCCGCTGCACGGCGTCGGCATACTCGGCGAAGCCGTGGCCGCGATTGACCCGCGCCAGCGTGTGATCGAAGGCCGACTGCAGCCCCAGCTCCAGCCACACCTCGTAGCCCTGCGCCCGGTACTCCGCCAGCAGGTCCAGCACGGCATCGGGCACGCAGTCGGGGCGAGTACCGATGCTCAGGCCGATGACATCGGGCTCGGCCAGCGCCTCCTCGTAGCGCGCACGCAGCACTGCCACATCGGCATAGGTATTGGTGTAGGCCTGGAAATAGGCAATGTAACGCTGCGCACCGGTGCGCTTGCGGATCACCCGGCGCCCGGCCTCGATCTGCTCGGCCACCGACGGCGGCCGGCGCGCGGCCGGACTGAAGGACTGGTTGTTGCAGAAGGTGCAGCCGCCGATGCCGCGGCTGCCGTCGCGGTTGGGGCAGGTGAAGCCGGCGTGAATGGCCAGCTTGTGTACCCGCCGGCCATGACGGCGCAAGAGATCCTGACCGAAGGTGGAAACGTACTGATGCAGGGCCATGGGACCATCCGCCGGCGGGCGCACAAGGAATTGGCGCATTGTCCGGCGGGCGCCGGCACGCGGCTTTGACCTGCGTCAATTACCCCTCGATGACAACCCGGCACCCTGCCCTGACTCGGCACCATCCGGAATCAGTCCATGCCCCAGGCCACATCTGCAATCGACAACCCCTTCGATCCCGACGGCGATCCCGCGCCGTACCGGCGCTGGCGGGAGTGGAAGCTGGATCATCATCCCCGCCGCCTGGAGGACCTGGTGGTTACCCTCACCGACCCCGCGCGGCTCACGCCGGGCGAGCGCCAAGCGGTGATCGACCGCATCCGTCGCGCCAACATGGTCCTCTATGTCACCGACCCGGCACGGATCGAGGCCCGGCAGGTGCCGCTGCTGCTGGCCCGCCAGCTCGGCGTGAGCGGGCTGGACTGCAACTGGCTGGCGGAGGACGACGGCCTGACCGCGCTGAGCGTGCACGAGGACGCCCTCCATCGGGGCTACATCCCCTACACCGACCGGCCCATCCAGTGGCATACCGACGGCTACTACAACCCGCCGGAGCGCCAGGTACACGCCCTGATGCTGCACGCGGAACGGCCAGCCGCCGAAGGCGGCGAGAACCGGCTGATGGATCACGAACTGCTCTACATCCTGCTGCGCGACGAGGACCCCGCGCTCATCCGCGCGCTGATGCGACCGCAGGCCCTGTCCATCCCCGCCCGGGTCGCCGGTGGCGACACCGCCCGGCCGCTCGCGCGCGGCCCGGTGTTCTCGATCACGGCACAGGGCAAGCTGCACCTGCGCTACACGGCGCGGCAGCGCAATGCCCTGTGGGAGGAAACGCCCGCCGTGCAGCGGGCGCAGGCGCGCATTCGCGAACTGCTGGAGCAGCCGTCACCCTGGATCTTCCAGGGCCGGCTGGAGGCCGGCATGGGCCTGATCAGCAACAACGTGCTGCACGATCGCAACGGCTTCCGCGACCCACCCGGATCACCCGGCCGCCTGCTGTATCGTGCCCGCTTTCACGGCCGGGTCACGGCCGCGGACTGACGGCCCGGAGGCCGTCAGGGAAAGGCAGGGATGGTGGGTTCGACGCCGTGGGCGTCCGCTTCCGGATGCAGCCGGCGGATCAGATCGCCGATTTCCTCGGCGCGCCCCTTGGGCACGTCCACCATCAGCAGAATCTGGCCACGGGCGATGGCATCCTCGAACTGGCGCAGACGGTGATTGGGCACGCTCACCCCGATCATGCTCGCCACCCAGGCCCCGAACAGGGCCCCGGCCAGCGCCGTCGCCAGCACCAGCACCCCGCCCGCCTGCAGGCTCAGGCCCAGCAGGGGCATGGACAGGCCACCGGCGAGGATACCGGCCAGGCCGCCATAGATCAGCCCCAGCTGCAGGCCATGCACCAGGTCACTGCGCTGGAACAGGTTGGCCCGCGGCAGGTCCGCCGCCTCCATCTCCGAAGGCGTCAGGTAGTGAATATGCCGTTCCTCGATGCGCGCCAGCAGCAGCTCGTCATGGGCGCGGCGGGCGCTGTCCAGGTTCGGCAGCAGGAAATAGAGTCTTCTTCTCATGGTCGCCTCCTTCCCCGCAACGGGGATGGTCCTCGACTCGACAGGCCCGAAGCAGCCTGTCCTTCCCTGAGTCTAGGTCACCGGGCGGCATCGACCGATAGAATCTCCTTGGGTTCGGCCAGCGATAGAAGACTTCTATGAGTCCTCGGAACGCCAGCCCTTGTCCGCGCGGCGCCGGTCGGCTTCCGGCGGATCGCCTCGCCGAAAGCGCCTGATGAGTTCATGCTGTTCCTTGCCGGGAAAGATAACGTAAAGCCATTCAGAGGGTCGTTCTTGGGCAAGAGCTTGCCGCTCCTTATCTATTACCGGGATATCCGCTTGAATTCTCGCCCGATTTTGCGGAGAGAACGCCGGCATGCCGTCGAAGGGATAGGCCAACGCGGGTCGATCCCCGCGTGTGCGGGGAAGCCCGTCCCGGCCGGCGGCCTGCAGCCGGTGCAGGGCGTCGAGGACAGGCCGGTCATCTACTTCGATTCGGATCATTGTCTATAATAATAGGAAGCGCCCAGGGCATCGGGACGTTGTGCTCATACCACAAAGCCGTTACGGACGTAGTCCTGGGGACTGGGCGCTCTTCCACAGGGTTTGCAGCACCATCATCCGCCGGCTGCTGCGCAGTTCAAACGCGGCCGTGTATTCGACGTCGTTCCAGCGGCGCCGGGCACGCACCACGGGGCGACCGACATCGGATGTCCCGCCGTATTCCAGGGCGTCGGCATCCAGGATGATCGCGGGCAGCCGTGCATAGTCTTCCACCGTGACCGCCACCTGCCCCCGGGGCGCCTCGGTTGCGGCATCGCCATGCTGGCGGCGCACATGGCCGGGCGCGTTGCGGTCGATGGCCCAGTCGTAGAGCGCCAGCCGCCCTGCGTCCTGCCCGGTCATGCCCGCGATCTGCCGGGCCTCGCTTGCAGTCAGCAGGCCGAGCGTGCGATACGGCGGCACCGGCCGCCCCGCGAGCACGGCCTGGGCGTAGCGGCGGGTGTCCTCGGCCACCGAGGGTAGACCGCGGTAGGCGATGGCGTGGGCGTCGCGCACCCGCGCCGGCAGGGCCTGCATATAGGCCTTGGCCAGCTCGTAGGGCCACTGGCGCGTCTTGTCGGCCATCGCTACCGCCATGTCCCGCAGTCCCGGATCCAGCGGCGCCAGCCGGCGCGCGATCTCGCCCAGCGCGCGGGCCCGCCGCCCCGGCATGTAGTCCCATCCCGGGTCGATCCCGGGCGGTGCCCCAGTGTCCGGGTCGGCTGAGTTCCAGCCCTCGGGGGGCTGCTTGTCCGGATTGCCGCCGAGCCGCCGCGCGCCGCGTTCGGAGCGGGCGCCGACGACGTAGCAGCGACAATTGCTGACCACCGCCGCGTTCGGTCGATCCCCGCGTGTGCGGGGAAGCCCGCATTCTTTGGTTGCCTCGTGCTCGAGGGCAAGGTCGATCCCCGCGTGTGCGGGGAAGCCTCGCTGGCGTCGTCGGACAGGCGTCCGACGTGAGGTCGATCCCCGCGTGTGCGGGGAAGCCCCGAACAGGTCGTGCCTCACTCTCGCATGAGGGGGTCGATCCCCGCGTGTGCGGGGAAGCCGTCCAGAAGGTCTACATGTCGAACGGCAACCCGGGTCGATCCCCGCGTGTGCGGGGAAGCCGAGGCCAACGCGGCCACGGCCACCAAGCCGAAGGGTCGATCCCCGCGTGTGCGGGGAAGCCCCACGAACCGGAGCCTGCAGCATGACCGACAGAGGTCGATCCCCGCGTGTGCGGGGAAGCCCGCAGTGCTCACGGACGAGAAGATGATCGTATTGGTCGATCCCCGCGTGTGCGGGGAAGCCGAGAGCCCGGCCAGAAGCCGGGCTTCGTGGAGGGGTCGATCCCCGCGTGTGCGGGGAAGCCCTGCGACACGAAAGTGCCGCAGGAGATGGCCGAGGTCGATCCCCGCGTGTGCGGGGAAGCCGCGTTTGCGCGGGGTGTGGCGCGGGCGGGGCTGGGTCGATCCCCGCGTGTGCGGGGAAGCCAGCCCCATGACGCGATGGGTCAGGCCGTGGCGGGGTCGATCCCCGCGTGTGCGGGGAAGCCTGGGCCAACCGGTATGGCGTCCATAGGCAGGTGGGTCGATCCCCGCGTGTGCGGGGAAGCCTCTTGTATGCGACGCCTTGATTTTACACAAATTGTTAAAGAGCGAAGAACTACCCGGGTGTTATCCCGGCCCGTTTACCTGAGAAAGTCCGTTCCCATTTGGTTTGCGCTGTCTCCGTATCCATCTGATGGTGTGTAACGATCAAGCCATCGACTTCGACCAGGGCAACCGGTGGCAGGCCCAGTGTTTTAACAGCCTGTTCGCCGGGCATCCGCGGCTCGCGCCAGACCATGACAATGGACGCCTCCTGTTCTCCTGTGAACCATTCTTCCAGAACCTTCCAGATACGCTCGCGGACGGCCGGTGACTGGCGTGGTGAGCTGTAGACCCCGGGTGCCATCTCCAGCATGGTGGAAGCTAGAAAACCCCGTATGCGGGGCGATACATTACGGGTGACCACCACGGTCATCGTCGACATGGAGCAGTTCCTTTATTCGATCAATCATGGCAGGGATGATTTTGCGCTTGCGGAACCAGGATGCGGCTGTGAACCGGATCTCCCGTTCGAGCAGCAGTTCGGGATCGTCCATGACCTTGCGCGCCACGGAAAAAGCCAAAGGGACGGTAAAGTCGTCTCGCCACAGATCGGCAATATCCAGTGTAAACGCATTGCTGGATTCTTCGTGGATGAACCCCAATGGAGGCAGCGCACCCACGGCGGCAACGGCAATATCGGCCGCCGATTCGACAAACGTGGCTGCGTGATTAAGTGCCTGGTTGGGCACATCGTTGGTGGACGGATTCTGCCGGTCATATCGCCTCCCCCGCCAGGGAATACCGTATTTCTCGGCGTGAGTCTTGTACATGGATTTTACCCGTCCGCCCTCGATCCCGCGCAGGACCGTGATATCCCGGTGCGGCAGCACTCGCCCGAAACGAAAGGCATACATCCGTCGGGCCACCTCGAGGCGGGCTTTCTCGTCGGCCCAAAGGCGAGCATGTGAACGCGCCACGTCTGACTGGCCCTGGCCCATGGGAGGCGCGGTGTAAAAGCGAATGCCGCCTTCTCCGATGGCGGCCAGCAGGGTACCGTGACGGGCCAGGATACGCAGGGCGTCATGGCTGACCGTCGTCCCGGGACCCATGAGAATCATCGAGACGGACTGGTAAGGGATGGCATAGACTCCGGGTTTGAACAAATCACTTTTTGCAGCCAGAAACTGGAGTGTTCCGTCCTCCACATAGAGATTGCCACGACTGAGCCATAGCAGGCCATGCCGGTCGGCATGGGGAATGCGGCTTTCAGCGAGACCGAGCCGGCCGGGAAACAAGCCTCTGCGCGACATGATCAGGCAGGACGAAGCAGGATCATGCCAAAGCCGAAGGCGCGGTGCCGCCCTACCCCCCGGCGCAACAAGTCCAGAAGGCCGCCATCCCCGGTGGCTTTGAGAACGCCGCGGAATTCGGCCTGTGGTCGAATCGCCTGTCGAGGATTGCGGGGATGATCCTGCGTCTTGCGCATCACTTTCCCCAGACGGAATGCGTTCACGTCTATATTCAGTATCTGGATGCCCTCCACGGCTTCGGCTCGGGTTCTGAACCAGTCCTGATACACCGTCGCGCGCTCCAGCGTCTCCTCCGGCGCCTGTTCGGTGGCAAGCAGGAAAACGTCCTTCTCGGTGCCTTGCCTGGCCTTGCGCCCCACGGGGCAGCACAATGCCTCGAAAGCGTAGTGCCGGTTCGGTGGCCACTCCTGCGGCAGGGCCTTGCCCTGAATCCCGTCGGCGGGACAGACCGCTTCCACGGATGGGGTGCCGAACCGGGCGAGGTGATCGCCGAGTGCGTCGGCCGGATGATCCGAATAGGCCAGGATGCGGGCTGGCAGGAATCGTCGCTGCGGCGGCCCTGGCATGAATAATCGCCAGCGTCCCGGTGCCCGATCACCAAAGGCAGCCTTGAGCCAGGCATGACCGAGATACCCCAGGTCCAGTTCGCCACGACCGGGATCCAGTCCCTGCTCGCGGGCGAAGGCCATGAAGGCCCTGGGGTCGAGAGTGCATTGGATCATGTAAAGAGGATTCATGTTCAGCCTCCGAGGATGCCTTCAGCCCGCTCCCGGCTGCCGGCAGGGAGCTGGTTGGCCCAGTCGCGCAGATCGTAGACACGGCGGATTTCACCACCCGTTCCTTTGGGGAAGCCCAGTTCGGCGGGCCAGCAGGCCTCCGCCTTTCCCGCCTCGTCCTGCGGTTGCCCGTTCCGATCCCAGCGAGGCACGTCGCGGAGGATGGCGAGGAGATCCGGCCCTTCGCGCACCGGTACCGGGTCGAGCAGGGGACGGGCGGGCAAGCAGGCCTTGCGGCCCAGGAACAGGGGACGAGCGGGATGCGCCAGGGCATCGCGCACGGCGTCGAGGTCCGGATTCCCTTCTTCCGCCAGAGCAAGGGCGACGGTCATGAGGCCGTCGGCCCAGTAGTGGCGATACCGGATGTGCGTGCCCTTCGTTGCCTCACCTTTTCCTCTACCCTCCGGTACACCCCTAGTGGTCCATCCTAAGGGCTCTTTACCTGTTGCATAACCTTTCATCTTAGGCTGCCCCAGATTGACAGTGTGGTAATCTACGATGCGTACCGGTAGTACGTCCCAGCGGGCGGCGTAGGCGAGTCGTGCCTGCAATGCCTCGAGACGTTCGAAATCACCATGCCCCCAGCCGAGGGCGTTGCCGACAAGACCCGTGAGCAGGCTGGTTCCGGGGAAACGCTCGATGAAACCATGTTGATCGATCATCACCCCGCCGAAGCTCATCAGTGGCGCATCCAGGCGCAAGATGAGGGCTTTCATGCCGCGCCTCCGAAGATGTATCCCAGAGCCTTCTCGATAGCTTCAGGCAGGGGCAGGACCGATTCCGATTCCCGTGGCCAGGGGTGACGGCTGGAAACCCAGCGGCCGGCGTCGGCTTTGCCGTACATTTGCTCCATGCCGCCAAGATAGTCGGCGGCCGCATCGGCGGACTGTTTCAAGGGGTGAACCTCGTCAGACGGTCTTACCGGCTGAAGATAGGCGTTGGCCAGGCTGCGGGGTTGACCTCTTCCGGCCTCCAGCAGCATCCATTCGGCGTGGGCGTAGGGTGCGGTGGCGCCCAGTTTGGCTCCCGGCGAGACCTGGGCGATGGCGTGGATCAGCCGTTCCAGCAGCTTTCGCGCATCTGCGTGGTCCTGCGCCTGCCAGTCCTTCGCGCTCGCCCCAGTAAGGTTGGAGACCAGCAGGGGGATATCCACGGCCACATAGCCGTAGAAGATGCCGGCGCCCAGTTCCATGTCACCCGCGTGGGCAGCACCGGTTTCCTCATCCTTGTTCAGATCGTCCACCACCGTGAAAAAGTCCACTTCCGTATCCAGTGCATGGGTGGTAAAGGCGTGGGCCACATGCACGGGCGCATCGAGGCGGGCAAGGATATCGGAAGTAACGAAACGGCCGAACAGCGCACCCTCGAAGCCGGCAGCCAGATCATGCGCTCCGGCTTGGCTCATGAGGGCCTTGAGGTTCTTTTTCCCCTCCTTGAGCTGTTGATTCAACCACTCGGTAGCGGCTTTTTCGTCGCCTTGTCCGGCAGCCTCCTGAATGAGCCAGACGAAGAAGTCGGCCTCGGGTCTGCCGAAAAGCACCGGCTGTTTCATGGCCAGGGTGTCTTTGTCCACGGCGTCCTTTTCTCCGGCCGCAGTGAGCAGGGCCTTGGCCAGATGCAGGGTGAGGGCATGAGCCAATGCCTCCTCCATGCCGTCTTTCACCAGTCGCGGCTTGACCTCGCGGCCGAAGAATTCGCGGGTACGGAGACCCGAGGGCAGATCGGTCTGTTCCATGAGCCATTCCCGCCAGTGGCGTTTCTGGCACTGGCTGGACACGCGCAGGCGCTCGCTGCCGCCAAACGGGATACGCTTGGCGAGTCCGGCGTCGTCGCGGTTGAGGAGGGTGGCGTGGTAGCTGGTGAGGAAGTGGATTTGCAGAAACATGAAATTTCTCCTTGTCAGGCAGTCTTCTTCTGTTGTTCGACGATGGTGTAGAAGTCACGGGCTACATGCCGGTGCACGCGTTCACGTTTTTCCGGGTCACGGGTCAGAAGCAGGCGGGCGGCGTCCTGCCAGTCGAAGGGGCGGGCCTTGGCGGCGAGAAAACGCACGGCGCGCAGGAACAGGGTCCGCCGGGTATCACCCTCGCTCTGCAGCAGGCGCTCGAGGCGCCCTTCGCTGTAGCCGCCCTCCCCCAGGGCCGTGCCCAGGCCGGTTCCGGAGCGGTGGGCATGCGGGACCATGAGGGCGATGCCAGCGACAAGGGTGATCCAGTCCGCCTCGTCCCGCTCCCAGGTTTCGGGCAGATGGCGCAGGGCAAAGCGGTAGAAATACAGGGGTGGGGGCTGGCCGGGCGTCATCCGTTTGAGTGCAGCGCGCTCGCCGGTGGGGAAGTGTTCGCTGGAGAGGGTGCCAGCAACGTGGGCGATGGCACGGGCAAGGGAGTCAGGCGATGTGCTCATGGCGGGCCTCCTTGAGGTCGGGGAAATATTTGTACAAGGCGCCGCAGAAGGTGCGACCGGCGGCGACCCGGGCGTGCCACAGGCGTCCGGCATGCCGGGGTAGCGACTGTTCGGCCTCTTGCAGCACGGTCTCGGCATGTCGCTTCAGGCGACTGGCCCAGTCCAGGCGTGCTTCGTCCTTGTTCAGGGAATCTGGCAACGACCAGAGCCAGGGAAAGTAGTCGTCGGACCAGAGGGTTTCGAAGCGGGAGGCAAACCGCTTCCACCAGGCGTTTGAGGTATCGTCGTCGAACGCCAGATTCTCTGGGGCGCCTTGCATGAGAACCAACACGGCAGGCTTCAGGATCCGGTTCCGCATGAGCCCGGCCAGCTCGATACCCTCCCTGGCCAGGAGAGCGAGGGGATCATCCGGTTGTAACCTGAACAGCCGCCGCTTTACCTGCGCGGGGATGGGAAGATGACGCTCGTGGAAACCGTCGGTCGTACCCTGCCCTCGCACCAGAACGGAGGCCAGCAACCATGTGTCCCCCTGCCAGTCTTCGCCCGGTTCCTGGAGGCGGGTACGGCGGATGGCGTCCTGGAAGAGGATGCGCCGCATCAGGTCAGCGGTCCAGCCATTGGCAGAGACGGTCAGCGCCTTGGCGCCCTCCTTCACGGAAAGATCCACCGGTAGCCAGGCATCCTCCACCAGGCCATTCAATTCCTTTGCGGCGATCCGGTTGGCATTGGAAGGTAGGCCTGCCGCGTTGAAGACGTGTTCATTGTCCCCTTTCAAGCGTATGCGTCGGCAGATTTCCAGGAAGAAGGGATCCAGATCCGACAGGTTGAGACTCGCCTTGCCGTCCCAGGGCAGCAACCAGACCAGTACCAGGCCATCGTCCCGGAAAGGGATGTTCCCGGCCAGCGCCTGGCGGCGGTGGTCTCGCAGGCGCAGCACGGCGTCGCGCCAGCGGGGAGCCTGTTTCCGGGAACGGGCCACCTCCACGACGGGACGGTTGCCGAAACCGCTGTTCATGCGGGCTATGCCATATTTCTTCTTGCCGAAGAAGCCGCTCATGGTCTGCAGGCTGATGAGAGCGTAGAGCCATTCGAAGGGTTCAGGCCGGGTGGCGCGAGCCCGTTTGACATCATGGTTCTTGGCGGTGGGCAACAGATCCAGAGTATCTGGCGTTTCGGCCAGGCGCTTGAGCTTTCCATGATCCGCCTTTGGCAGAGGTGGCTGCATGAAGGCCGGTTTCGAAAGGTCGTCCCCCACCAGCGCCCAGGTGTCGTCCCCCGCCTCACCGGCGAGCACCCGCAGACCATCGCGCCAGAAGGCTTCCTCACGCACGGGGTTCCAGTCACCGTCGCGGGCCAGAACAGCCCCGGCCAGATAACAAAGGAAAACGTGGAAGGCATCCTCCTGATGGCGCTGCAGCCCGTCGATGCGCTGCACGGTGTCAGCACCCAGGCCGGCGAGAAGGGCCGGCAGGTTGATGTATTGCCGGCCGTCGGCCGTGAACACGGGAATAAGAGGGTCGGTGAGCAGATTCATGATGTCTCCTTGCCTTCCAGGCCGTAGCGGGAGTAGGTGTAATGCCGATCGGCGCAGCGCAAGTGGATGACGCCACCCTCCTCGCTTTCCACCGTCACTGTGTCGTTGGGCTGTCCGGGGGCCAGGTGTTCGGGAATGGTGATCTCATGCAGGGCCTGACCGAAGGGGCTCTGGACATGCCGGTCCAGGGGCAGGCGCAGGGCGTCTGCTCCCAGGCGGGTGGCCACCTTGAGCCCCTGTTCGTTGAAGACGAAGTCACCAAAGCAGCGTTCGAAGGGGATGTTGACGGCTGCCGCTTGCTGGGCCTTGTGAATATCACTACCCAACACGTGCTGGCCGTGGCGTGCCCAGCGCGCGTCTTCTGCTTCGAGCAGAGACAGGGATTCGGGGTGGGTGGCGGCCTCAACCAGCCTGCGGTTGTCGGTGGGGATTTCGAGTGTGGGCGTTTCCAGCAGGCTTCGGCGGGTTTGCTCAAGTGAGCGCAAGTCCTCGTATATACCATTCGAATTCCGGCCGAAGCCCCAGCCTATACGCCGGAAGCGTCCTGCTACAAAACCCTGATCATCCAGCCCCGTCACCAGCTTTTCATCGGGTGTCAGAAGCAGGCAGCGGGCCTCCCCGAAACCTGTCGGACGGGGCCGATCATGCCGGTGCAGTCGGCCGAGACGTTGCAAGAGCACGTCTGCGGGTACGAGGTCGGTGACCAGCAGATCGGCGTCGATGTCCAGGCTCTGCTCCAGCGTTTGTGTGCCAATGATAAGTACAGGCCCGTCAGGCCCACCCTTGCCCATCCGGGCGCTCACGGCGGCGTCGAGCACCAGCCGGTCTTCAGGGGCGAAGCGGCCGTGATGGGGACAGGGCACCTCTTCGAAACTGAAGCCCCAGGCTGGGTTCATGCCCGGGTGGGCCTCCAGGGCGCGATGCAGGGTATTGGCCCGATTCACGGTATTCATGACTACCATGATCCGGGCGCCCGCTTGCAGCGCCTGGACGAGGCGATCGGCCAGCTTTTCGGGGATGAAGGCAAGGGGGGTTTCTTCGACGATGATGGATCTTGTTCGCGCCTCACCAGGACAGGGTGTAACGCTGCCATCGGCGCGGCTGAGCAGCGGATAAGCCAGGGTTTGGCAGTCTGTCACTGTTGGCGGCTGTACCCGGTTGGGGTTCTCGCCACGGGCCACCGCCAGGTAGCGTTCGCGGGCCTCCGCGCCCAGGGTCGCGGAGAGAAGCACGGCCCGGCCGCCCAACGCCAGGTGGTGTTCCAACAGGTGCTCCAGGAGACTGGCCATGTAGCGATCAGATGCGTGGACCTCGTCCACCACCAGGAGACTGCGAGCAAGGCAGGCGCCGCGGAGGTGGGCGTGTTTGGTCTGCACCGCCGAAAGCAGGGCCTGGTCGATGGTACCCACCGCCACGGTGGCGGCAAGGAAGCGCTTGGGATGCTCGATGGCCCAGACACGCTCCCGCCGCCGGGCCTGGTCGTCATCTTCCCAGATGTTGCCTGCCTCAGGCACCGGCAGAATCTGATCAGCGGGCAAGCCGTCCACTTGGGCGTAACCGGGCACAGCGAGGACGGTCACGGGGCGGCATGCGGGATCGGGGAACCAGCGGGACATGGTGTCGTGCACGCGGGTGTACAGCTCGCGGGCGGCCACGCGGGTGGGCAGGGCAAAGTAGAGACCCTCCACCTCACCGCCGGCGAAGAGGGTGAAGAACCAGTCCAGGGCGGCCTCCGTCTTCCCCGAGCCCGTTTCCGACTCGGCGATGAGCAGGCGGCTGGCCGGATCCGAGGGGTCTTGGCCATGCATTACCGTCTGCAGGGGGCGCGGAGTAAAGCCGAATCGTTCCTCGAAGGACCCGGGGCCCGGTTGCAGGACGGAACGCAGGGGACGAGCATCCAGCCCCACGGTCCGGAGTTCACGAGGGGCAGCCTCCCTGCTGTGTTCCAGGCGCGCCGCGGCGTCGGTGTTCTGGACGGGGAACCAGCGGGGGTGGGAACCGAGCCAGTCGGCCAACATCACCAGGCCGGCAAAGAGGTGCTGGAGACGGACAGCCCCAGGCAGGGGCGCCCCACCGGGCTCAAAGGCAGCCGGGAACGCCGCTTGGCTCCAGGTTACCAGCTCAGCGACCGCGGCCATGGGGTCGTATCCACCGTGGGGTTGCCAGTAGCCAGCGCTGGTGATCGCCCTGCCGGCCAGGCCCTCGTCGAATCTCACTGGGCGGCCGTGATGGGACCATGTGGCATGGAGATAACTCTCCAGTTCATCGCCCTCGTCATCGAACCAGGACTGGAGCCTGCCAACCTGGAGCGCCTCGGCAAAGGCCTGGTTCAGTTCGGCACGACCGGCGTCGAACAGAATCCCCAGCTCTGCCACATGACCGGCAGGTTCGAAGGGCGAGTCGGGGAAGACTTTGTACTGAAAGCCCAGGTTCGCCTTTCCCGCATCATGGAGCATGGCCAACACCGCCAACCGGTCGAGAATGCGATCATCAAGCATCCTTCCGGCGGCTGATTCCAGCGCCCGATGGAATCCAGGCAGGTCACAGAGCCTCCTGAAAACCAGCGCCACATCGATACAATGGCTTTCCAGTGGAAGACAATCTCGCTCAGAGAACTTGCCCCAGAAAATACAGCGGTCATGTGCTTGATCTAGCCCATCCTGCTTTGGATTAGCCTTCCTGTCCTGCATTTCTCCTCACCGTCCATAGCCCGGGCTGCTATGCGCAACAAGCATACCGTTCGTCACTACGCCCCCCTTGCCGGCCAACAACCCGTGCGAATCAGCCCTCTCCGTCGAACACAAACCGCCATCGCGTCCGCCCGCTGGCGTCGACCCGCTCGCAGGCCGCTTCACTGCGGGTCAGGTACATCGACCAGGTCTGGCGCGCGACCGGCTCGCGGTGCGTGAACACGCGTGGCGTCAGCAACGCCAGGTTGACGCCCGCCTCCGGGTCGCGCACCGACGCGTAGCGGATGACTTCCAGCGCCGCCGCGCGCGCGGCGGCGGCGAGCTGCTGGGTTGCGGTGTAGTCGGTCGGGTCGGTCCACAGGGCGCGGTCGCGATCGAGCGGCGGCAGAGTCAGGTCCAGCGCGGATTCGGAATGGCAGGCGGCGGCAAAGACGGTCAGAGTATGCGCCCGCATCGGCAGCTGCGTCTGCGGGGATTCTCGAAAGAACCGCATACGGTAGTGACACAGCTCCGCGAGCGCGGTCCGGGGGGTTTCCGAGGCGTAGAAGACCCCCTCCGAGGGGCCGG
>NZ_JALTON010000061.1 GCF_027000115.1 Thiohalobacter sp.
GGGAGCATGCTGAAAACGGAAGATGCCCGCATCGCAGTGATCGGGCTGGGTTATGTGGGATTGCCGCTGGCAGTGGCGTTCGGCCGGTACTATCCGACGGTCGGCTTCGACGTCAACAGCAGACGCATTGCCGAGCTGAAGGCGGGCCAGGACGAGACGTTGGAGGTGTCGGAAGAGGAGCTCAAGGCGGCCACGCAGCTCAGCTATACGGACCAGGCTGCGGAAGCTGCGGACTGCAATGTGTACATCGCCACCGTGCCCACGCCCATCGACCAGGCGCGCCGCCCGGACCTGCGCCCGCTGGAATCGGCCAGCCGCACCATCGGCCGGCTGATCTCGCCCGGTGATGTCGCCATTTTCGAGTCGACTGTCTATCCGGGCGCAACCGAGGAGGTGTGCGTGCCCATCATCGAGCGCGAATCGGGCCTCCGCTTCAACGAGGACTTCTTCGTCGGTTACAGCCCCGAGCGCATCAACCCCGGCGACAAGGAACACAGGGTAGAGAATATCCTCAAGGTGACCTCCGGTTCCACGCCCGAGGCAGCCGAGTTCGTCGATGCGCTTTATCGCAGCATCATCACCGCGGGTACCCACAAGGCCGGCAGTATCCGGGTCGCCGAGGCGGCCAAGGTCATCGAGAACACCCAGCGTGACGTCAACATCGCCCTGGTCAACGAGCTGGCGCTGATCTTCGAGCGCCTCGGCATCGATACCGAGGCGGTGCTCAAGGCCGCCGGCACCAAGTGGAACTTCCTGCCCTTCCGGCCAGGCCTGGTGGGCGGGCACTGCATCGGTGTCGATCCCTATTACCTGACCCACAAGGCCCAGGAGATCGGCTACCATCCGGAGGTGATTCTCGCCGGACGACGCATCAACGACGGCATGGGCGCGCATGTGGCGGGGCGGGTGGTCAAGCTGATGACCCAGCGCCGGGTGCACGTCGTCAATGCCAACATCCTGGTGCTCGGTCTCACCTTCAAGGAAAACTGTCCGGATCTGCGCAACACCCGGGTGATCGACGTGATCCGGGAATTCGAGGACTATCATGCCCGGGTCGATGTGTTCGATCCCTGGGTGGATCCCGACGAGGCCGAGGCCGAATACGGCATTCGCCCGATCGACGAGCCGGCGCCCGGTACCTATGACGCCATCATTCTTGCCGTCGCCCACCGCCAGTTCAGCGACATGGGCGTCGAGCAGGTGCGGGCGCTGGGCCGGCCGCATGCCGTGCTGTTCGACGTGAAATACCTGTTCCCGGCCGATCAGGTCGATGGCCGCCTCTGACGGGCGGTGCAAATCAAGGAGTCAACATGAAGATACTCATCACGGGCGCTGCCGGCTTCATCGGCTCGGCGCTGGCGCTGCGGTTGCTGGAGCGCGGCGACGAGGTCGTTGGTATCGACAACCTGAACGACTACTACGATGTCAGCCTGAAGCAGGCGCGGCTGGCCCGCACTGCCGAGCACCCGCGCTTCACCGATCTGCGTATCGATCTCGAGGACCGCGCCGCAGTGGCCGAGGCCTTCGCCAGCCACCGGCCCGACCGGGTAGTCAATCTGGCGGCGCAGGCCGGTGTGCGCTACTCGCTGGAGAATCCCCACGCCTACGTCGACACCAACGTGGTCGGCTTCGTCAACGTACTGGAGGGCTGTCGACACAATGGTGTGGAGCACCTGGTCTATGCCTCCAGCAGCTCGGTCTACGGCGCCAACACCCGGATGCCGTTCTCGGTGCACGACAATGTCGATCACCCTGTCAGTCTGTACGCGGCGACCAAGAAGGCCAACGAGCTGATGGCACACACCTACAGCCATCTCTACCGGCTGCCGGTGACCGGACTGCGCTTCTTCACCGTCTATGGTCCCTGGGGCCGGCCGGACATGGCGCTGTTCAAGTTCACCCGCAACATTCTCGAGGGCAAGCCCATCGACGTGTTCAACTACGGCAGGCATCGCCGTGACTTCACCTACATCGACGACATCGTCGAAGGCGTGATCCGGACGCTGGACCGCATCCCCGAACCCAACCCCGAATGGAACGGCGATGCCCCGGATCCGGGCAGCAGCAATGCACCCTACCGGCTCTACAACATCGGCAACAACCAGCCGGTGGAGCTGATGCACTACATCGAGGTGCTGGAGGACTGCCTGGGCCGCAAGGCGGAGAAGAACCTGTTGCCGCTGCAGCCCGGAGACGTGCCGGATACCTATGCCAACGTCGAGGATCTGGTGCGCGACGTCGGCTACAAGCCGGCCACCCCGGTGGAGGAGGGGGTGCGCAACTTCGTCGACTGGTATCGGGACTTCTACAAGGTCTGATGGCAAATGGCAACGGCGGCAGAGCGGCTGAGGGATGATCTGTCGGCCCTGCTGCATGATCCGGAATTCGTCGAGGGCCGCGACTGGCGCGAGCGTCGTCTGGTGGCGGGGGAGACCCTGTTCTCGGAAGGCAGTCCCGGGGACAGCCTCTACCTGCTGGAGGAAGGCGCGGTGCGGGTGACGGGCGGCGTGGAACTGGACCGGGGCAGGCGCATCCAGCCAGGGGTGTGCGACCTCGGGTCCGGCGCCGTTTTCGGTGAGGTCGTGCTGTTCGACGAGGGGCCGCGATCGGCCACGGTGATGGCGGTCCGCGACAGTCGGTTGATCGAGATCGACGGGGCGGCGCTGCTACGGTTTCTTGACATGCACCCCGAGCGTGGCTACCGCATTCTGCGAGGTCTGATTGCGGTCATGGTGGGGCGACTGCGGGCCACCAACCGCAAACTGCTCAGTCTGCTGGCCTGGGGTCTGAAGGCGCATGACATCGACAGCCAGTTGTAGAGCGTCATCTGGCGGGCCGTTCAAGGTCGCGGATTTCCAGACGATACAGTCCCCTGAACAGGGAAGTCTGGGGACAAGGCGCCGTCCCTGTAAGAAAAAGCTTACAAACACTGTAGGCCGGGCACGATAGCCTTTGTCTCTGCCTTCCCTTCCCGGGTTTCCGCCATAAAATCGTCATTCGCTGCGCGGAAACCTCCGCGGGTCCGAATCGGCCCACCGATCACAATGAAGGGGAGATCCGCGTCGTACTTCAGGCAGGTTGGAAGTACCGCACACCATCATGGCCACCATCAGACTGTTTCGGCACTACATCCCCATGGCCTACGTCCTGCTGGGGATGCTGGAGGCGCTTGCCTTCGTCCTGGCATTTCATGCTGGCGTCGAGATCCGCTTCTGGAACGCGGACCCGGCGACCGTCGAGAAGGTTCTGCCCATCTTCCCCAAGGCCATGGTTTTCGCCGCGGCCCTGATTCTCAGCATGGGGGCGATGGGCCTCTATCAGCGACACACCCGCGACGGCTTCGAAGGCCTGCTGCTGCGGACACTGGCCGCGTTTGCGCTCAGCCTGTTGCCGCTGGCACTGATATTCTACTTTGCGCCCGGCCTGTACCTGGGCCGCGGCGCGCTGGCGCTGGCCTATCTGCTGTCTCTGCTCGCCGTGGCGTTGCTGCGGGCCATCTTTCTCCGCGTCAGCGACCAGTCCCTGCTCAAGCGCCGGGTGCTGGTGCTGGGTACCGGGAAGAAGGCGGCCATGATCCGCGGCTACCGCCGCGCCAGCGACATGCCCGGGCTCAACATCCTGGGTTACGTGCGCATGGGTGACAAGGACGAGAACATCGAGCGCGAGGCCATCATCGAGCTGGACCGGCCCCTGCCCGAATTCGTGCGCGAGCACGACATCGACGAGCTGGTCGTGGCCGTGGATGATCGCCGGCGGCGGCTGCCGGTGCAGGCGCTGCTCGACTGCAAGATGAGCGGCATCGAGGTGGTCGACCTGCTCAGCTTCTTCGAGCGCGAGATGGGCGAGGTCAAGCTGGATATTCTTGATCCTTCCTGGCTGTTTCTGTCCGACGGCTTTCAGCGCGGCGCCCTGCGGGCCTACGGCAAGCGCCTGTTCGACGTGACCGCAACCCTGTTGATGATGCCCTTCATGCTGCCACTGATGGGGCTGGTGGCGCTGGCCGTGTATCTGGAGAGCGGCTGCCGTGGCCCCGTCCTCTACTACCAGACCCGCGTGGGCGAGAATGGCAAGCCCTTCCGCATCGTCAAGTTCCGCTCCATGAGCGTGGATGCCGAGAAAAACGGTGCCCAATGGGCCAGCGAGGGCGACAGCCGCATCACGCGGGTCGGGCATGTCATCCGCAAGGTAAGGCTCGATGAGCTGCCGCAGTTGTTCAACATCCTCAAGGGCGACATGAGCTTCGTCGGACCCAGGCCCGAGCGGCCCGAATTCGTCGAGAAGCTGGAGAAGAAGATTCCCTACTACGGCGAACGGCATCGCGTGAAACCCGGTCTCACCGGCTGGGCGCAGATCAGCTACCAGTACGGGGCATCGGATGAGGACGCCTTTCGCAAGCACCAGTATGACCTCTATTATGTGAAGAACTACAGCCTGCTGCTGGACCTGCTGATCCTGGTGCAGACGGCCGAGGTCGTGCTCATGGGCAAGGGTGCGCACTGAGGGCCGTGAGCGAGTCGCCCCCGAGTCTTGCCGAGGAAGCCTGAATCTTGGCCGGAAACGCCACCCAACCGGATGTGATCAGCCTGGGCTACCTGCTCTGCGCAGTGGCATTCCTTGTCCTGAGCCTGCTGCTGGCAACCAGCTGGAAGGGACGGATGCGCGGCGGGCTGATGCTCACGGCCACCGGGATGAGCACGCTCTGGGCAGGGGCGTTGGCGGCACTGGCCTTCCGGCCCGCTCTGCAACCACTGGCCGCGCTCGCCGAGGCCGGCCGCTACGCGGCCTGGGGGGCCTTCCTGCTCGCGCTGCTGCGAACCCAGGCGGCAGCCCGCGAGCGGCTGGCGCTGTCGAGCCCCAGGGTTGTCGGTGCCTTTGTCCTGTGCGCGCTGCTGGGGGTGATTCCGCTGTTGCCCGAGAGCTGGCTGGCGAAGGTGCCCCGCCAGGGCTTTTTCGCCGGTTACCTGCTGTTGTCCATAGGCGGCCTGTGGCTGGTGGAAATGCTGTTTCGCAATACCCGTCCCGATCAGCGCTGGGGCATCAAGTTCCTGTGCTTCGGTCTGGGTGCACTGTTTGCATACGACTTTTTTCTCTATTCCCATGCCGTGCTGTTCGGTTTCCTCGAGACCGACCTGTGGGCGGCACGCGGACTGGTCAACGCCCTGGTGGTGCCGCTGCTCGCGGTGACCGCGGCCCGCAATCCGGACTGGTCACTGGACATCTTCGTGTCCCGCCGCATGGTGGTGCATACGGCAACGCTGGTGGTCACCGGCCTGTACCTGATCGGCATGGCCGCGGCCGGCTACTACATCCGCAATTTCGGCGGTGCCTGGGGCGCCGTGCTGCAGGTCACCTTCCTGTTCGCGGCCCTGCTGGGCCTGCTGGTGCTGCTGTTCTCCGGTCACGCCCGTGCCCGCATCCGGGTATTCCTCAACAAGCATTTCTTCAACTACCGCTACGACTACCGCGAGGAATGGCTGCGCTTCACCCGCACGCTGGGTACCTGTCGCAGCGAGCCGGACGCACGGGAATGCCTGGTCCGCGCGCTGGCCACGCTGGTGGACAGCGCCGGCGGCGTGCTCTTTGCCCGCCAGGGCGGCTCCGACTACCGGCCGGTGGCGCACTGGAACCTTCCGGAGCCGGTCCGGGCCGAGGTGAGTGGCGATGCGCCACTGGTGCGGTTCCTGAGCGAGCGTGGCTGGGTCATCGACCGCGATGAGTGGCAGGCCAACCCCGAACTCTACGAGGGCCTCGATCTGCCGGACTGGTTTGCCGAGGGTGCGCAGGCCTGGCTGCTGGTGCCTCTGTTCGATGCCGATGACCTGCTCGGTTTCGTGGTGCTGGCGCGCCCGCTGGCCCCGGTGAAAGTGAACTGGGAGGTGCACGATCTGCTCAAGACGGCGGCTGGACAGGCAGCCACCTATCTGGGCCAGCTCGAGGCACTGGAGGCCCTCTCCGAAGCACGGCAGTTCGAGGGCTTCCACCGTCTATCCGCCTTCATCCTGCACGATCTCAAGAACATCATCGCGCAGCAGTCCCTGATCACCCGCAGCGCGGCCCGCCACCGCGACAATCCGGCCTTTGTCGACGATGCCCTGGGGGTGATGGAACATTCGGTCAACAAGATGCAACGTCTGCTCGATCTGCTCAAGGGCGGCATGGTCAACCGACGTCCGGTCCAGTTCGACCTGGCCCGAGTGATCGAGGAGGTGGTCGGTGAAGCCGCTGGCTCGGTACCCGTGCCCCGCTTCGACAACCGGGCGGGCGAGGCACCCCTGGTGGCTGATCTCGACCGGGTGCGGGCCGCCATCCGCAACCTGGTGCAGAATGCGCAACAGGCCACCGATGCCGGCGGGCGGGTCGATGTCCGCCTGTGGCGCGAGCATGGTAAGCTGGTAGTCGAGGTTGCCGATACCGGCTGCGGCATGGATGCGGCCTTCATTCGCGAACGCCTGTTCCGGCCCTTCGATACCACCAAGGGCGATACCGGGATGGGTATTGGTGCCTACGAGACCCGGGAATGGGCACGATCCATGGGGGGCGATCTGGCCGTGGACAGCACGCCGGGCGAAGGGTCCCGCTTCCGGCTGTGGGTGCCGGACCCGGCGCTGGAAGGCGAAACGGAAGCGGGCATGGAGACGGGGTAGGGAAGGTGACTGGGGAACGGAAGACACTGCTGGTCGTGGAGGACGACCCGGGGTTGCAGAGTGCCCTGAAGTGGGCCTTCGAGGGCTTCGAGGTGGTCACCGCCGAGGATCGGGCGAGCGCCATGGCCCAATTGCGCCGTCACGAGCCCGCAGTTGTCACCCTGGATCTCGGCCTGCCGCCCGATGCGGGCGGGGCCAGCGAGGGCCTGGCCACGCTGAACGAGATCCTGGCCGCGCGGCCGCACACCAAGGTCATTGTCGTCACCGGCAACAACGACAACGAGAATGCCCTCAAGGCCACCGCCTCCGGCGCCTTCCTGTTCTGCCAGAAGCCGGTCGACCCCGAACTGCTCGGCTTCATCGTCGATCGTGCCTGGCAGCTGCACGAGCTGGAACGGGAGAACCGCAGCCTGGCCGGTGCCGGGAGCGCGCCGCTCAAGGGCATCATCGCCACCAGTCCACAGATGCTCAGTGTCTGCCGCACGGTGGAGAAGGTGGCACCGACCGACGCGACCGTGCTGCTGCTTGGCGAGAGCGGCACCGGCAAGGAACTGCTGGCCCGCGCCCTGCACGATCTCAGCCCGCGCCGGGACGGACCCTGGATGGCCATCAACTGTGCCGCCATTCCCGAAAATCTGCTCGAAAGCGAGCTGTTCGGCTATGAAAAGGGGGCCTTTACCGGTGCTGCCAAGACCACGCCCGGTACTGTCGAGTGTGCCGACGGCGGCACCTTGTTCCTGGACGAGGTCGGTGATCTGCCGCAGCCGCTGCAGGCCAAGCTGCTGCGCTTCCTGCAGGAGCGAGTCATCACCCGCGTGGGTGGTCGCAAGGAGATTCCTGTCGATGTGCGGGTGGTCTGCGCCACGCACCAGAACCTCCCCGACCGTATCGCCCAGGGCGAATTCCGCGAAGACCTCTATTACCGCATCAGCGAGATCAGTATCGCCATTCCCGGCCTGCGCGACCGCGAAGGTGAAGTCGTGGTGCTCGCCAGCCATTTTCTCAACCAGTTCGCCCAGGATATGAAAAAGGGCACACTGAGTTTCAGCGACGATGCGCTGGCTGCGCTCGAACAGCATCCCTGGCCCGGTAACGTGCGTGAGCTCGAGAATCGCGTGAAGCGGGCCGTGATCATGGCCGAGGGCAAGCAGGTGACCGCGGCGGACCTGGAACTTGCACCGGCCGAGCAGGATCCCATGCCCTTCAATCTGCGGCAGGTGCGGGAGGAGGCCGAGTCACGGGCCCTGATCCGGGCCTACCGCCACACCGGCGGCAATGTATCCCAGGCAGCCGAGTTGCTGGGCATCACGCGGCCGACGTTCTACGCGCTGATCAAGAAGTACAACCTGGATATCCAGGCAGGCAACGGCTGAACTTCGTGCCGCACAGGCAGCCGGTCCCGGGAACTTGACGAAGGAGAGGTTCTACAGCATGGCCCATGCAGTGAGCGAGACGAGATGGGGGGCGATTCTGGCCCTTTGCGGGGTGCTGTTCCTGGGGGGGTGTGGTACGGAGCTCTCCAGCGTCGAGTATCTCGATCAGGCGCGCGATCATCTGGAGGCGGGGGACGCCCGTGCCGCTGTCATTGCACTCAAGAATGCCCTGTCCAGGGACCCCGATCTGGCAGAAGCCCGGTGGATGCTGGGGAGGATCTATCTCCAGCATGACGATCCGGTGGCGGCGGAAAAGGAATTGCGGCAGGCGGCAGCGCTGGGCGTGGCCGGCGATGATTTTCTCGATGACCTGGTTTCAGCGCTGCTGGGGCAGAAGAAAACGGACGGGGCCTTGCAAGTGCTTCAGGCGGCGGGGGCGACTGATGGCTGTATCGGGCCGGCACTGCTGGGACGAGTCCGACTGGCGCGGGATGAGATTGACGACGCCGTGAAGTCTTTCGAGACGGCGTTGCAACAGGATGCGCGTTGTGGCCAGGCATTTCTCGGTCTGGCGCGCGTCGCGTTGTTGCGCGGCAACCTGGAGGAAGCACGGCGGTATCTTGGCGCTGCGCGCGAAATCCTGGGTGACGCTTTTGATCTGCGTTTGCTGGAAGGGGAGATTGCTCTGGCGGAGAAGAACCCGGACGCGGCCATGTCGGCCTATCGTGCGGCAATTTCCGCCATGCCGAACAACCCGCGGCCCCGGGTCGCGCTCGCCTGGGTGATGGTGCACCAGCAGCAGTTTGACGAAGCGCTGGAAGAACTGCATGCGATTCCTGCCCAGCAGCGGAAACGCTATCCCGCCGCACAGTTTCTGGAAGGGACCATTCAGTTTCGCAAGGAGGCTTTTGCCAAGGCGAGGGAGCGGCTGATGGCGGCAGAGCGCGCCATGCCCAACTATCCGCCATTGATGCTCATGCTGGGCAGCACCTTTGCGGCACTTGGCGAGAACGAACAGGCCATCGGCTATCTGCGCAAATACCTGGACCGCATGCCGACCGACAAGGCTGCCTTGCGGTTGCTGCTGAAGCTTCAGGTGGCGGCCGGCCGCCCCGACAAGGCCATGGCATTGCTGCAAGACAGGGCCGAATCGGGAGAGATGACGGCCGACGAGCTTCAGGCACTGGCCGAACTTGCCTTCATGGCCGGTCGTTACGATGTGACTACCGGTTATCTGCGGGCCTTGCAGGCGGCCGGCTCCCAGCCGCACCAGGCAGAACTGTCGGGCATGATGGGGCGCGCCTTTCTCTACCAGGGGCAGACCGAAAGCGCCATCGCCGCCTTTCGTAACATGATGGAGCTCGGTGATGACAAGACGAAACCCGGGCTCCAGTTGCTGGCGATATATCTTCGGGAGAGAGACCATGAACGCGCCCTGGCGCTGGTTGGCGAACTTGAAACGCTGGCGCCGGATGATCCTGCGGTGGTGAACGCGCGCGGCGTGGTGCTGGTGGCGTTGGACGAACGGGCAGCGGCGCGCAAGGCGTTCGAGCGGGCGCTGGTGCTGGACGATGCCTATCACCCGGCACGCCTGAATCTTGCACGGCTGGATCTGCTCGAGGGCAACCGGAAGTCCGCCCGCGAGCGTTACATGGAAGTGCTGGAGCGTGATCCCGCCCATGTTGGCGCGCGTCTGTGGTTGGCGCGTCTCGCGGCGGCCACGGGAGATGCGGCGTCGGAAGGCCGCTGGCTCGAGGAGGCCCACGGCCGTGCACCTGACAATCCGCTCGTGCTTCAACTGCTTCTGGATCACAAACTGGCTTCCGGGGATCTCGATCGCGTTCGAACGCTGCTGGCGGACGGCCGCGAGCAGTTTGGTGATGCCGCGTTTCTCGATCTGGCGGAGATGCGGCTCATGGTCGCCGAGGGACGCACCGAGAGCGCGGTGCAACTGGGCGAGAAAAGCATCAAGACGCATCCGGCCGCCCTCGATATCCGTCGGCTGCTGGGGCATCTCCATCTGCGACTGGGTGACGCGAAAAGGGCCGAATCGCAGTTTGCGGTTCTGCTCAAGGCATATCCTGGAGACAGCCGGGTCCGGGCGGTGATGGGCGGGCTTGCGCTGGCGCGGGGTGACCGGGCGTCGGCACGTGAGCACCTGGAGGCGCTCGACGCGCAGGGTGCAAGGGAGCTGGCGGCCTTGCTCAGGGCCGATTTGGCACGCTCGGAGGGGGATGCGGCAGCGGAACTCGAGGCCTATCGCGCTGCCTGGGCGGAGCGTCCCCGTCAGAAGACGCTGCTGAGGATGATGGCAGCGGCGCGGTCGGCGGGCGCGCCCTTCCCGGTGGACGCGGTCGAGCAGTGGCTCTCGTCCCACCCCGACGATCGCCTGGTGCAACATCGGATGGCGCGGCACCTGGAGCAATCCGGGCAACTTGACAGGGCTGCCCAGGTGTACCGTTCGCTCCTCGAGCTGGACTCGGGCGACGTGGTGGCGCTGAACAACCTGGCGCTGATCGAGCTTGAGCAGGGGCGGCCGGAGACCGCACGTGAGCTGGCGCGCAGAGCGGTGGGGCTCTCGCCGGGACAGGTCATTCTCAAGGATACCCTCGGCTGGATAGAGGCCCGCTCGGGACGGCCCGAGGCCGCACTCCCGTTGCTGGACGAGGTGCTGGCCGCCTATCCCGACAACCCGGAGGTACTGCTTCACAAGGCGTGGGTGCTCGATCGTTTGGGCAGGGAGAAAGAGGCGGGGCGTTCGCTGCACCGGGCAGTGGCGGCGCTTCCCGAGGGCCGCGTGCCGCCGGACTTCTCTGAACTATATGAAAAATATAAATAAACGTGATGTTCAGGACGTGGTGATCCAGATTTTTTACAGCTTCGCCACAAGGTAACTAGTTGAAAACACAAGGATCCAGCCGTTCCGACCGGGAAGAGCCATCAATCCACTGTCAAAAGCTTTTACACCCTCTTTGCGGCGCCCTTGGTGTGCACCCTCAGGGATTCACAAGGCACTGAATATACAAATAAAAAAGCCAGCTTCCAGAGTTGGCATGACGATTGCTTTGAACTGGGCAAGCGGTGAACCGGAAAACCGGGTTCGCTGAGATTACGGGAAGGTGAGGCGACCTGGGCCGCCGGACCTGACAAACGAAAGCGCAAGCACTCTGAGGAGTTCGACAATGAAAACGGCATTCAACAAGACGCTGATGGCATCGGCATTCGGTCTGGCCCTGCTCGGCGGGTCGCAGGCCAACGCAGCCAATCTGGACTTCACCTTCGACACCACGGCCATTCCGGGATCGACCGTGGCCTACACCTTCAATGCGGACGAGATGACCTGGACCTCCCAGGGCCTGTCCACGGTAAGCGTGACCGACGCCTCCGGTGATGGAACGCTGGATGGCATCGACTCCTTCATCGAGGTTGGTGTGGTCGACATCGTGTCCTTCCAGGACAACAACACGACCCTGCCGGGTTTCACCACCGGTGCCAACTTCTTCTACCAGTTGATGGTGGATTTCAGCCTCAGCGGATACACCACGCTGACCCCGCTGGGCCAGCTCAAGGCCGTCTTCACTGGCGGCAGCGGCACCTTCTGGTATGACGAGGCGCTGGACAGCGCGTTGAACGGCACCGAGACCGCCATCGCCGGCATTACCTCTCCCGGCGGCGACTGCCTCCTCAACGGTCCTACCAGCTTTGCGCAGGGTTCGTGCAAGATCGCCTTCGACTTCGATCTGGGCGTGATGGCACCCGGCGTCTTCACCAGCACCAAGACGGGGCTCGATCTGGGTCTGATCCCGACGACCATGGTGGTCGACGTCAACGTCAACAACCTCTCCCCCGCACTGGAGTTCGTGTACCCGGGTGGCCCCGGCTCCGTTCAGACGGTGGGGCTGGACCATGACGGCAGCGCCGTGTTCGTCCCCGAGCCGGGCATCCTGGCCCTGCTGGGTATCGGCGCCTTCGGACTGGCCGGCTTTACCTGCAAGAAGCGCGCCTGAGTCGCGAGGACCCGGCGAAAAAACGCCAGCCTTCGGGCTGGCGTTTTTTATTTGGCCGCCATTTGACTGGGACTTGACGGGAGAGCGGAGGACGGGAACCGCGGACGGCGAAGCCGTTCACTCCAGCAGCTTGTCCAGTGGCCTGCGCAGCGACCGTGCCCGGGCGGCCTGTCCGAACCCCAGCCGGCCGAAGAAGAAGGCAGATTCGTCTGATTCCGGATGCAGCACGCGTTTCAGATGCCGATGGCAGCGCTGGGCCCGACGGCGGATGGCCGGATCCTCGCAAAAGCGGATATCGTCGCGCAGGTAGGAGGCGAAGATGAGCGGTGTCGTCTCCGGCTGGAGCTGCAGGCCGCAGCGGGTTGCCGTCAGCCAGAACCGTTGCAGGATGCGGCCCGCAGCAATGTAGTCATCACTGGAACGGGGCGGTGTGTCCGCATGCAGCACGAAATGTGCGCCTGAACGGATGGCGGGGATCAGATCCATTTCGATGCGTGCCAGCCAGGTGCCGGCCGCATAGCGGTTCAGGAATCGGACCCGTTCCCAGCGCTGCATGGCCCACTTCATGATCCGCCGCAGTAAGGGGTCGATGGCGAGCGCCTGGTCCGGTATCCGATCCTCGCTGAAGCGGCTGTCCCAGGCGATGACCTTGCGATGTTCCTCGTAGGCCTCGGGCATGACCAGTCGCACCCCCGCATTCCGGAACATCAGCAGTGCGATATCCAGTCGCTCGCACCAGCCCTCGAACCATTGCGCCTGATAGCCTTCAGGCAAGGCGGCTTCGAGTCGTTCACGGATTTCAGCCGGGATCGATTGCGTGCTGTAACTCCGCCGCTGCACGCTCCGTTTTTCGATGACATCGACGAGAGGGTCAGGCGTCGTCCCGGCATCGGCTTCCAGTCGGACCCGGAAAGTTGGCTGCCGGGCATTTGCCGGCAGTCGCTCTATTCGCGCCCGGCAACCCTCGCGCGTGGCCGCCAATGCGATGTTTTCGAGCAGGGCTCCGATGGCCAACTCGCTCGAGTGGCCCTCCAGGTCGTAGACACAGTGATCACTGATCCAGCGTCCATGCACGATACAGCAGTCGGGCGCCTGGATCTCGAAACGCCAGACCTGGGTATTGTCGCCGCTGGGCGCCCAGCGGGCCAGATCGAGTACCCGGGTGATGGGGCTGTCATCGAGCCGGGCGCGCATGGTGCTCACGAGAACTTGCCGAAGCGCCGACGGGCGATGGCCAGTGCCAGCCGCTGCAAGGGGTTGCGGTTGCCCCCGGGGCGGCGCACATGTACCGCCTTGTTGAGATAGGCGTCGAAGTGAAAGCTGTCGGGCGCGCTGATGACCTTGCCGCGTCCGAGCAGGATCTTCAGCGCCGCCGTACCCGCCACACCGGCGCAGAGTTCGCAGGCCATCGGCGTTGATGGTCCCTTCTTCTCCTTGAACCGCACCGCGGAAGTGTCGGCCAGATAGCGTGCCTGGAGTACGGCCGGCGAGAGTCCGACCAGGAAACGAATGGCGAGTTCGGTCTCGGACAGGCCGTCGCGGAAATCGAAATAGCGGTTGAGCGGCATGCCGCCGGGCAGGTAGTTGATATTGGACACGCCCATTCCCAGCGGTGCCGCTACCACGACCGGAATGCCGCGCTCGGCACAGGCCTGGTACACCGCGCGACGGGCATCGAGCACGAAGAAGTCGAGCCCGTCCACGTAGAGGTCGACATCATGCAGGAATTCATCGACATTGTCCGCGGAAATACCCGATGGAAATTGTCGGATATTCAGGGTCGGATTGATGTCGAGGGCTGACTCGGCCATGACTTCCAGCTTCGGGCGCCCGAGCGTGGAGAGAGCCGCTCCGGCCTGTCGGTTGAAGTTCCCCAGTTCGAAAGTGTCGAAATCTGACAGATTGAAGTTGCCAATGCCCAGGCGGGTGAGGGTCAGCAGGTACACGCCCCCGACCCCGCCCATGCCGGCAATGGCAATTCTTTGATTACGCAGTTTTTCCTGTTCATCCCGGGTGACCCAGCCGATATTCCGGGAAAAGGCCGTCTGGTAGTCGAACGAAGCCATTGCGGGGTGTCTTCCCTGCCGTTGCGGGCCAGCATGGTCCTCAAGTTTACGGCTTTTCGGACGAATTCACAGGGCAGGGACAGGGAATCGGGTCAGCCCGGAATCGAGGGCTCGCTGGCTGGCGAACATCGCTGGGATGTCGGCCCATCCCGACAAGTTTGTCAGAGCCGTTCGAGTGCCCTCCCGAGCGCGGCAGGATCGGCGTATGATCCGGTCCGGATGGCTGGAACGACGCGGTCCCCGCCGGCAAGCACCGGGAGCCGCCCCTCTGACGGTTTGAGGTGGAAACATGTCCGTAAGGATAAAGGTCGCTAGGACGGCCCACGAACTCGAGGACGTCTATCGTCTTCGCCATGCGGTGTACGTGGGCGAGGAGGGCTACTTCGAGGACTCCGAGGCGGCCAGGGGCGGGATGATCGTCGATCGCTTCGACAGTTTCCCCAAGACTGCCAACATCATTGCCTATGACGGCAGCGAGCCCGTCGGTACCCTTCGCATCAATCTGGACACGGGGACGGGCCTGCCGCCGGACGAGGTGTTCGATTTCAGTGGTTATCGCGACGAGGTCCGCCGGAGCGCTTCCGGCCAGGGCGAACCCCGTTTCGTCAGCGCGGGCATGCTGGCGATCGCGAAGAACTGGCGCAATCGGCGCGACGTGTTCCGGTCACTGTTCAAGATGGCCGCCGGGGTCGCGCATAGCTGGGGCGTTACCAATATCATCGCCACGGTCAACGCCAAGACGGTTTCCATCTATCGTCGGCTCGGTTTCGAGGCGGTCGGTAACCAGTTGTGGGTCGACGAAATCGGTGAGCATGTGATTCCGATGACCAGCCCGTTTGCCAGTTTTTACCAGTGGGCCTTCGGTCATCTGGGCGGGCGGGATCTTGCCCTCGATGCCTTCTCGCAGAGCTTCCAGCGCCTGGTCCTCGGCGCGGAGGAGACCCTGTTCCGGGAGGGTGACCCGGCGCACGAGGCGTACATGGTCGATGAGGGCACGGTACGCATTTCCCGTTCCGTCGGAGCGGACCGGCATGGCCTGACCCTGGTCACGTTGCGCAAGGGTGATCTCTTCGGCGAACTTTCGCTTATCGATGACAAGCCGCGATCAGCGGATGCCGTCGCCGGCACCAACGCGGAACTGATCGTGCTGTCCCGGGAGGATTTTCTGGCCGCCATTGCCGAGGATCCGGGGCGCAGCCGTGCCTTGCTGGGAATTCTCGCGGAACGCTTGCGGCGGATGGACGACCTGGCCATGATCCTGGCCTATGGTTCGGAGGAAGAGCGTCTCGAGTTCGTGGTTCGGGGTCTCATGGACAAGGCGCAGGCGGACCCCAAGCGGCCGGGTTGGCTCACCATCAGGGTGGGCATATCCGAGATTGCCAAGATGGCGGGCGTCTCTGAAGGGGAGGCACACAGTTTTCTGGAACAACTGGCCCGGGACGGCAAGATCGAATTTTCGAACGCCAGCATCCGCTTCCGGAATTCCTTCGAGGTCATTCCCTTTCATTCGAGCGCGGGCTGATGGGTGGGGGGCGGCCGTCGCAGGAAACTGGCCGAGAGGATGGCGTCAGAATGCCGGCACCGGCTTGCAGCCTTGTAAGCATTTTCGTACATACAACCCCTGGACCGGGGTTTATAGTTCCCTTTCACTATAACGCGGTGTGCCGAAACCGCTTTCGGGATTCCAGGGCGTTAGGGCCCGGAGTTTCAGTCCTTACTCAGCTACGGGGGAAACACCAGTGAAACGACGCCTCTCATACTCGCCGGTTGCAGCGCTGTGGGCGCTGGTGGGTTCCATGCTTTTGCTGGCCGGTTGCGCGCCGACCAACTTCCCGCCCGCCGAATCGGTCAGCGTGGGTCCGGCCGGGTCTCCGGAATACGTTATTGGCCCGGGTGACAGCGTGCAGATCTTTGTCTGGCGCAACGAGGAGCTCTCGAGTGCGGTCCCGGTACGCCCGGATGGCCGTATCACCACGCCGTTGGTCGAGGATCTGCCGGCTGCGGGCAAGACACCCTCGCAGCTTGCTCGGGACATGGAAGAGGCGCTGGCCAAGTATGTCAAGAATCCGGTGGTTACCGTCATCGTGACCGGTTTCCAGGGGCCCTATGACCAGCAGATCCGTGTCGTGGGCCAGGCTGCCGAACCGCGTGCCCTGCCCTATCGGGATCAGATGTCGCTGCTGGACGTCATGATCGCAGTCGGTGGCATCACCGAATTCGCCGCCGGCAACCGGGCAGTGATCGTGCGCCGCATCGAAGGCAAGCCCACCCAGCTCCAGGTGCGTATCGACGACCTGCTCAACGGGGGCGACATCTCTGCCAACGTGGCCATGATGCCGGGTGACATCCTCATCATTCCCGAGGCCTGGTTCTAGTCTAGAAGTGTTGCTGAATCCGGTCGTCGGAGAGGGGGGCGTTCCGCATGTATGACCTGCTCGAGCAGCTGCTGCGCCATGCGCGGGGTATCTGGCGCTTCCGCTGGTCCCTGATGCTGGTGGCCTGGGTGGTATTCCTGGCTGGTGTGCTGTTTGTGGAGCGCATGCCGGACGAGTATCGCGCCTCTGCGACCGTCCATGTGGACACGCAAACGGTGCTGCGGCCCCTGTTGCGGGGGCTGGCGGTCAGCAGCAATGCCGCCCAGCGGGTGAGCATGATGACGCGAACGCTGGTTACCCGGCCCAACCTGGAAAAGCTCGCGCGGATGACGGATCTGGACCTGCGCGCCGGCACGCCGGAAGAAATGGAGGCACTGCTGGATTCTCTCGCCAAGCGGATCAAGATCACCAGCAGTCGCCGGGGTGAAAACCTCTATACCATTTCCTTCACCGATTCGGACCGCGCCCTGGCGAAGCGGGTGGTGCAATCCCTGCTGACCATTTTCGTCGAGAGCAGCCTCGGTCAGACCCGCGAGGATACCGACAGCGCGCAGCAGTTCCTCAACCAGCAGATTGCCGAGTACGAGAAGAAGCTCAACGAGGCCGAGGCGCGGCTCGCGGACTTCAAGCGCAGGCATGTCGGCATGATGCCCGGCGAGGGGCGTGACTACTACGCCCGGCTGCAGTCGGCACAGGCCGATCTCGAGGCGGCGCGCCTGCAACTGCGTGAACTTCAGAATCGCCGTGCAGCGCAGATGCAACAGTTGCAGGATCTGGAGGACGACGAGATGTCGCTCGGTATCTATAACGATACTTCCGGCGCAACCTCGGCCATCGATGCCCGGATCCAGACGCTGCAGGCACGCCTCGATGAACTGCTGCTGCGTTTTACCGAGCAGCATCCGGATGTCATCGAGACACGGCGTCTGATCGAGAACCTGGAGAAGAAGCGCGATGCGGAAGCCATGGAAATGGCCGAGACGGCGCCGCCCACCAATCCCCTGTATCAGCAGATGCAGATGGTGTTGACCGAAACCGAGGCCCAGATCGCCTCCATGCGTGCCCGTGTCAGCGAGTACGAGGAACGGGTACGCAAGCTGCAGGAGATGGTCGACACCGTGCCGAAGGTCGAGGCAGAGTTGCAGCGCCTGAACCGCGACTATGCAGTGCACAAGAAGAACTACGAGCAGTTGCTGGCCCGCCGCGAACAGGCCTCCATCTCGGAACAGGCGGAGATCTCGGCGGACGATGTCAAGTTCCGTGTGGTCGAGCCGCCCCGGGTGCCGCTTGCACCCTCCGGGCCGAATCGCATTCTGCTGATGAGCTTTGCGCTGCTGGGGGCGCTCGGTGCCGGTCTTGCTGTGGCCTTCGTGCTCTACCAGATCCGGCCGACCTTCGACGATTCGCGCCAGCTAAAGGAAATCACGGGCCTGCCGGTATTCGGTACAGTGTCGATGGTCTATACGGACCAGATCCGTCGCAAGCGCAAGCTCGCGCTGGCCAGTTTCGGCGTGGCAGTGGCGGGACTGTTCGTGCTCTACGGTGTCTTCATGGCCGTCGAATTTCTGGATCTGGATCTGCTGCGGCAGCTTCGGGCGCTTTGATACTCCTGAGTGAGAACCGATGGATACCATTGAAAAGGCGGTAAAGAAGATCGGCGACGGGCCCGTGGCGCCGGACGGCGACGGCGCGTCCCTGGAGCCGCCGCTGTCCGGAGCGGATTCCGTCATTGGCGTTGAAGCCCCGGATGGCGAGGCGCCAGGTCAGCGGTACATCGATATCGATCTGGGAAGCCTCCAGGCGGGGGGTATCGTCGATCCGCACTCTACCCAGAGGGATCAGCTCGCCGAGGAGTTCCGTCGTATAAAACGGCCGCTGCTCAAGCATGTGCGTGGCGAGTCGGCCAGCAGTACGGCGATCACTCACCCGAATCTGGTCATGGTTACCAGCTCGCTGGCTGGCGAGGGCAAGACCTTCACCTCCATCAATCTCGCGCTCAGCATCGCCATGGAAAAGGACATGACGGTGCTGCTGGTGGATGCGGATGTCGCCAAACCGGAGGTGACCAAGCGTCTGGGCATCCAGGCGGAGAAGGGGCTTACCGATGTGCTGCTGGATGATGATGTCTGGCTGGGTGATGTCCTGATCAGGACCAGCGTGCCCAAGTTGTCGATCCTCCCGGCGGGACGCCCCCACCCGCATGCCACCGAGCTGCTCGCCAGCTCTGCCATGAGGGAACTGGCCGACGAGATGTCCATGCGCTATCCCGATCGCGTGATCATCTTTGACAGTCCCCCCTTGCTGTTGACCAGCGAGGCACGGGTACTGGCCGGGCTTATGGGACAGATCCTGGTGGTGGTCGAGGAGAGCAAGACACCGCAACCGGTAGTCCAGGAGGCGCTCAACACCATTGACGGGACCGAAGTGGTAGGGCTGGTGTTGAACAAGGCCCATCATCATGTGGGTGTGGATCTGTACGGAGCCTATGGATACGGGTATGGGTATGGGCACAAGCGCTGACCTCGGGATGCGTTTTCGTTTGTCACCGCTCGTCGCAGTTCTGGCGGCACTGGCTGTGCCTGCGCTGGCGCTCGCGGATGCCACATGGCAGCTCGAGCCCCGGGTCACTGTATCCGAGACCTGGACCGACAATGTGGGGCTGGACCAGCCCGGGCAGGAAGAGAGTGATTTCATCACCCAGATCATGCCCGGCATCGCGGCACGCAAGGAAGGCGGAAGATTGCGCCTGGTCGCCGATTACCAGCTTCAGTCCCTGGTATTCGCCCGCGATGGGAGCCGGAACGACGTCTATCACCGCTTGTTTGCCAAGGGGGATGCGGACCTCGTCGAGGACTGGCTGTTCGTGGACTTCGGCGCTTCCAGATCGCAGAGCATTGTTGATGCGGAGGAGCGCCTGACCCTCGATAATTTCAACCGCACGGCCAACCGGGCCGATGTCGTCTCCTATTACGTCAGTCCTTACCTGAGGCACGACTTCGGTGGCCGGTTCAGGACCGAGATCGGGTATCACGCCGAACAGCGCGATTATGAGCGGGGTGCAGCGGACACCTATCGGCAGCGGGTGACGGCACGGTTCTCGAACGGCTTCCGCTTCACTCGTCTGAGCTGGCAACTCGATTACCGGGATGAAATCCTGCGTCGGCAAAGGTTGAGAAACCCGGAATTTCGCAGCCTTGCCGGGGTGGTGGGTTACCGTCTCTGGCGGGGACTGAGCCTGGTGGCGCGCGCGGGCAAGGAGGACAACAGCTTCAGCAGTGTCAGGCGCGTGACCAATGGTTCGTACTGGTCCGGCGGCGCGCGCTGGGCAAGCCGTCATTTTTCGGTGGAAGCACTCAAGGGCAATAATGATCAGGGCGTTTCCGTCAAGCTCACGCCCTCGGCTCGCACCACCCTGGATGTGCGCTTCCGTGACCGGAGCGTCGGCCTCAATCCCGGCGTGACCTGGTCGGGCGACTTTACACATCGTACCCGTCGCAGCCGCTGGAATCTGCGATATTTCGAAGACACCATCACGGTGCAGCAGCTGCAGCCCTATGGTGGCAATCAGGTGCAGCTCGTGTTCGGTGGCGGGACGGTCGAATTCCGGGACCCGGTGACCGGCGATCCGGTGTTTCTGACCGAGGAAGGGCTGTTTTCCCTCACTGATTCCGTGATCGAGCGGCAGCGGGCCACCGCCACCTTTGGCTATCGCTTTCCGAGGCACCGGCTCCGGCTCACCCTGTTCGACGAACAGCGCGATTTGCTTCTGAACGGAGGGGAGCAGGACGCCCGAGGTGGCACCCTGTCCTGGCGCTGGGATGTCGGGGTGCGCACTTATTCCAATCTTCGCTACGGACGCCAGAACAGCACCTTCACGGCGAGCAACAGGAAACGGGATTTTCGTTACTGGAGTCTCGAACTGTCACGAACCTTGCGGCCCGATGCCACCGGCAGCCTTCGCTATCGCTATGCGGAGCAGGATTCCGGAACCGGAGGCAGGGACCGCCAGGAAAACAGGCTAACGCTTCAGCTACAGGTGGCATTCTGAGATGTATGAGCGATTCTACAATCTGAAGACCAAGCCTTTCCGCCTGAGTCCCGATCCGCGTTTTCTCTACCAGAGCAAGGGTCATTCCAAGGCGCTGGCTTATCTGCGCTACGGTCTTCAGCTGGGCGAGGGCTTCATTGTCATCACTGGCGAGATCGGTGCCGGCAAGACCACGCTGGCCCGTGCGCTGCTCAATTCGCTGCAGACGGAAAACATTGTTGCGGCACAATTGGTGACCACCCAGCTCGAATCAGACGAGCTGTTGCGCGCCGTGTGCAGTGCCTTCGGCTTGCAGGCACAAGGCGTGGCCAAGGCGCAGCTTCTCAAGAATCTCGAGACCTTCCTCATGGCGCGTGCCCGGGAAGGCAAGCGTGTGCTGCTGCTGGTGGACGAGGCCCAGAATCTGCCGGCATCCGCGCTGGAAGAACTGCGCATGCTGTCCAACTACCAGGTCGGTGAACGCGCCCTGATGCAGAGTTTCCTGCTCGGGCAGGGTGAGTTCCAGGCAATCGTGCAGGCAGAGGGTATGGAGCAGTTCCGGCAGCGGGTGATTGCCTCCTACCACCTCGGTCCGCTCGATGAGCCGGAAACGCGCGCTTACATCGAACATCGCCTGGGTCTGGTGGAGTGGGAGGGCGATCCGAGCATATCCGACGATGCGTACCACATCATTCATGAGCATTCCGAAGGTATTCCTCGTCGTATCAACACCCTCTGTGATCGCCTGTTTCTCTATGGCTGCCTGGAGGAGCTGCACGAGTTTACCGCCGACACCGTGCGTTTCGTGATCGACGAACAGAAGCAGGAAACGCCAAAGATCCGCAAGCTGGCAACGGCACCCGAGCCACAGATTCATCTCGCGGCGGACAATAGCGCAAGCACAGCGACCACTGTCAGCGACTCCGAGCGACGGCTGATCGCCCTGGAAAAGCGGGTGGAGGCACTGGAAGCGCGGGTACGCAAGGATCGCGACCGCATCCAGAAGTTGATCATGATGGCGGTCCTGTCGGGAGACGACGTCGATCTGCCCGAAGCGCTCGAGGCACTCCGCAAGGCGGATTAGGCGCCCGCGTGGACGCCACCCCGACTCAGGTGAAGCCATGACGCGATCCACGTGTCCCAGTATCCTTTCCGTGGTCGGCGCCCGGCCGAACTTCATGAAAATCGCGCCCCTGATGCGTGCCTTCGATGCCAGCGAGGCGCCGCTGGAGTCCTGCCTGGTACATACCGGGCAACACTACGACGCAGCCATGAAGGCGGCATTCTTCGATCAGCTCGGGATTCCCGAGCCGGACATCGACTTGGGTGTCGGTTCTGCCAGTCATGCGGTGCAGACGGCGGAAATCATGAAGCGCTTCGAGCCGGTGCTGGATGAGCGTCGACCGGATGCCGTCCTGGTGGTGGGTGACGTCAATTCCACCATTGCCTGTGCGCTGGTGGCCGTCAAGAAGGGGGTGCCGGTGGTGCATGTCGAGGCAGGCCTGAGAAGCCGTGATCGCAGCATGCCCGAGGAGATCAACCGGGTGCTGACCGACCAGCTTTCCGAGTTGTTGTTCACCACCGAGCGCAGTGCCGAGGCCAACCTGGTCGCAGAAGGCATTGCCCGCGAGCGTATCCACTTCGTCGGCAATGTCATGATCGATACCCTGCGCATGCACCTGGAGCGGGCCATCCCGCCGGAGCAGACATTGTCCGGTATCGGGCAGGCCGATCGTTGGCTGGATGCAGCCGCGGGTTTCGGAGTGCTCACCCTGCATCGGCCTTCCAATGTGGACGATGCCAATGTGCTGCGGCGGCTGGTGGATACCCTGATCGGTGTGGCGGACCGGGTGCCGCTGGTTTTCCCCATGCACCCGCGCACCCGGGGTCGGCTGGCAGAGACAGGGCTCGACACGCGGCTGGCACAGGGTCGCATCCTGGTCACGGAGCCTCTGGGTTACCTGGAGCTGCTGGGCATGATGTCACGTGCGCGCCTTGTGCTGACCGACTCCGGCGGGTTGCAGGAGGAGACCACGGCGCTGGGCGTTCCCTGCATCACGCTGCGCGAAAACACCGAACGGCCGATCACGGTGGAGCAGGGCACCAACACCATCGTCGGTACGGACCCGGCGCGCATTCTCGGCGCCGTGGACGAGGTGCTGACCACCGGCGGCAAGCAGGGCCGGGTACCGGAGCTGTGGGATGGCCGGGCCGCGGTGCGTATCCGCGACCGGTTGCTGGCCTGGGCCGGCGTACTGTCCGAGCCGGATCAGGCGACGGGATGAGGCTCATGGGTGCCCTGTGCAATGCGATGACGGTGGATGTCGAGGACTATTTCCAGGTCTCGGCCTTCGAACCTTACATCGCCCGTGACGAGTGGGACCGCCACGGCGCGCGCGTGGAGCGCAATACCGGACGCATTCTCGATCTTTTCGCCGAGGCGGGTATCAAGGGCACTTTTTTCACCCTGGGCTGGGTCGCAGAACGATTTCCCGGCCTGGTGCGACGCATCGTTGACGAGGGTCACGAGCTGGCGAGTCATGGTTACTCGCATGTACGGGTGACCCAGCAGACGCCGGAGCAGTTTCGCGAGGACGTCCGGCGGACCAAGGATCTGCTGGAATCCATCGCCGGACAGCCGGTCAACGGCTATCGAGCGGCCAGCTATTCCATCGGCCGCGACAATCTCTGGGCGCTGGAGGAACTGGAGGCAGCAGGCTATCGTTATAGTTCCAGCATCTATCCCATACGGCATGACCTCTATGGTATGCCTGAGGCGCCGCGCTTTGCGTTTCGGCCTTCCGGGTGCGCTCTGGTGGAAATTCCGGTGACCACACTGCAACTCGGAGAACGCAAGTGGCCGTGCGGGGGAGGAGGCTGGTTCCGGCTGTTTCCCTATGCCCTATCGCGCTGGGCGCTCAGGCAGGTCAACGAACGCGACGGCCAGGCCTCAGTCTTCTATTTCCATCCCTGGGAGATCGATCCAGGGCAGCCGCGCCAGACCGGCATCAGCCTCAGGACCCGGGTGCGCCACTATCTGAATCTCGATCGCATGGAGACCCGTCTGCGGCAGCTGCTGCGGGATTTCCGCTGGGGTCGCATGGACGAGGTGTTTCCTCCGGAAGGGGAGTATCCGTCATGGCATCCGCAGTGCTGATGTCTGAACCGGAAACCTCGGCGGGCAATCTCGAGATCGCGCCGCTCTCGGCCGCAGATCGTGCGGCCTGGGATGCCTATGTGGAGGCGCACCCGGAAGGGACCTTCTTCCATCGCAGCGGCTGGATGGACGCCATCGAGCAGGGTTTCGGGCATCGCTGCCACCATCTGCTGGCTCGGCGGGACGGGCGCATCGTCGGTGTGCTGCCGCTGGGCGAGATTCGCAGTCGGCTGTTTGGGCACAGCCTGATCAGTACGCCCTTCTGTGTCTATGGCGGCCCGGTTGCCGATGACCGCACCGTCGAGGATGCACTCATCGAGTCCGCCTGCGACCTGGCCGAACGGCTGGGCGTGGATTATCTCGAATTGCGCAATCGCCGGCCGATGCGCCCTGACTGGCCGCGCAAGGACCTCTATGTGACCTTCCGGCGCCGGATCGAGGCCGACGACGAGGCCAACATGAAAGCCATCCCCAGAAAGCAGCGGGCGATGGTGCGCAAGGGCATCAAGGCCGGTTTGCGCTCCGAAGTGGACGCGGACACGGATCGTCTGTTCGAGGCCTATTCGGAGAGCGTACGCAATCTGGGCACGCCGGTCTTTCCGAAACGCTGGTTCGAAACCCTGCGACAGGTGTTCGGAGACGACTGCGAGATCCTTACCGTGACCCGAGAGGGACGGACCCTGGCCAGCGTGATGAGTTTCCGCTTCCGCGATGAAATCCTGCCCTACTATGGCGGCGGCACGGCGGAGGCCCGGGATTGCAAGGGCAACGACTTCATGTACTGGGAGGTCATGCGCCGCGCGGCGGCCCAGGGGCTGAGATGGTTCGACTACGGTCGCAGCAAGCGCGACACCGGTTCCTTTTCCTTCAAGAAGAACTGGGGTTTCGACCCTGAGCCGCTGTATTACGAGTACTACCTGGTGAAGGCCGGCGCCTTGCCGGACGTCAGCCCGAAGAATCCGAAGTATCGCTATTTCATTGCGCTCTGGCAGCGGCTGCCGCTGTGGCTGAGTCGCCGGCTGGGGCCCTTGCTGGCGCGGAGCCTGGGCTGATGGTCAGGCCGCCACTGCTGTTTCTGTCGCACCGGATTCCCTACCCGCCCAACAAGGGCGACAAGATCCGCTCCTGGCACGTGCTGCGCCATCTGGCCGAACGTTACCGGGTGCATCTGGGCTGCTTCGTCGACGATCCCCGGGACTGGCGCTACGCCGAGGTCATCGAGCGCGAGGTTGCCGGCGCCTGTCTCAGGCCGCTGGATCCGCGACGTGCCCGCCTGCGCAGCCTGCGCGGCCTGTTTACCGGCGAGGCATTGAGCCTGCCCTACTATCGCGACAGCGATCTCCAGGACTGGGTCATCGAGACCATCGATCGTCATGCCATTGACCGTATCTTCGTGTTCTCTTCCGCCATGGCCCAGTATCTCGATCGCGCGCCCGTGGCGGGCCGCCGTCTGGTCATCGACTTCGTGGACGTGGATTCCGACAAATGGCGCCAGTATGCGCGCTCGCGACCCTGGCCCATGTCCTGGGTCTACCGGCGCGAGGGTGAACGCCTCCTCGAATACGACCGCCGCGTCGCTGCGCGCGCTAGCGCGAGCCTGTTCGTGTCCCGTGCCGAGGCCGACCTCTTCCGCTCGCTGGCGCCCGAGGCCACCAACGTCGGCCATTTCGACAATGGTGTCGACTGGCGCTATTTCAGCCCCAGCCCTGCGCGCGACAATCCCTTTCCCGACGGGGCGCGTGCATTGGTATTCACCGGCGCCATGGATTACTGGGCCAATGTCGAAGCGGTAAGCTGGTTCGCGCGAGAGGTCTTTCCCGCCATTCTGGCCGCACAGCCCGAGGCGCGCTTCTACATCGTCGGGGCGCGTCCCACCGAAGCCGTACGCCGTCTCGAGGCCCTGCCGGGCGTGGTGGTAACCGGGGCCGTCGAGGACATCCGGCCCTGGCTGGAACACGCCCATGCCGCAGTGGCGCCACTGCGCATCGCGCGGGGCGTACAGAACAAGGTGCTGGAGGCCATGGCCATGGCAACCCCCGTGGTGGCGACGCCGCCGGCTCTGGATGGCATCGAATTCCCCACCGGTCATGATCTCAACCGGGGCGAAACCGCCGACGAGCTGGTGCGACTGTGTCTGGAACTGCTGGCAGCGCGCCGCTCGGCCCCGGCAGCGCGCGACTGGGTGCGTCGGCGCTATGACTGGGATCGCAATCTCGCTGCGCTCGACGACCTGTTCGAGGACGCCATGGCACCCGCAGCACCGCTGGAAGCGCGCAATAACCCTGGAGCCGTGCAACGATGAGCAGTACCGCTGCCAACCTGCCCGGAACCGCCACCGGCCATCAACGGATCTCGACCCCGGGCGCGCTGGCGGTGTCCGGGTTCGCCGTTATGGCCCTGCTGCTGGCTTATGGTGATACCGTGCTCGACATCGTCGGGATCTGGTCTCGCTCGGAAACCTTTGCCCACGGCTTCCTGGTGGTGCCGGTCAGCCTGTATCTGATCTGGCGTGCGCGTCATGACTGGCTGGGCATTCCGGCACGTCCCGCCTGGTGGGCCGCACCCTTGCTGCTCGGCCTGGGCTTCGCCTGGGTGGTGGCCAGTGTTACCGGCATTGCCGTCGGCCAGCATCTGAGCCTGGTGCTGATGCTGCCGACGACCGTGCTGCTGGTCATGGGCGCCCGCTTCGCCTGGGCCATCGCCTTCCCGCTGGCCTTCCTGATTTTCGCGGCGCCCATGGGTGAGGAGCTGATGCCGCTGCTCATGGATTTTACGGCGCGTTTCACCGTGACCATGTTGCGTCTCAGTGGTATCCCGGTCTATGTCGAGGGTACTTTCTTCAGCATTCCCAGCGGCGACTGGTCGGTGGTCGAGGGCTGCAGCGGAATCCGCTACCTGATTGCCTCGGTGACCATGGGCTCGCTGTTCGCCTATGTCAGTTATCGCGCCTACTGGAAGCGGGCATTGTTCATCGCCTTCTCGGTGGTGCTGCCCATCATTGCCAATGGCCTTCGCGCCTACATGATTGTCATGATCGCGCATCTCAGCGACATGAAGCTGGCCCTGGGCGTCGATCACTTCATCTATGGCTGGGTGTTCTTCGGGCTGGTGATGCTGCTGATGTTCTGGATCGGCAGCTTCTTCGCGGACCCCGATGTACCCCGTCCGGCTCGGGTGGCAGCAGGACATTCTCCCGTCGCACCGGTGGTAGGTGCGGCCCTGCTCGCGATCGCGGTCGCGGCACCCTGGCCCGCGATCGGCCAGTGGATGGCAAGCGGGCCGTCCGGTGGCGCGACCCTGCGGTTCGAATGGCCTGCGCCACCGGCCGGCTGGCGCGAGGCCGAAGCCTTCACCGACTGGCGCCCGCACTACCAGAAACCTCTGGCTACCCGCACCCTGTTCCTGGAGGATGGCAAGGGCCCGGTCGCGGTGCACCTGGTGTTCTATGCCGGTGGCGGCGAAGGTGAGCTCGTCAACTCGCGCAACGTCATGATTCCGCAGAAGCACGCAATCTGGCAGAAGGTGGGTGGCGGCAACCGCCAGCGTACCGGCGTGCCCGCCGAGGTGGTGGAGGCGAGGCTGCGCTCCCATGGCCAGCGGCTGCTGATCGCGCGTTGGTACTGGCTCGACGGTGCTGAGACCGCCAACGACTATGTCGCCAAGTTGATCGAGGCACGGGCGCGACTGGCGGGACGCGATCCCCTGTCGGCCGCGGTCGTGGTGTTTGCCCCCTACCAGGAACGCGGTGAGGAGGCGCCGCTGCGCGCCCGTCTGGACGCGTTCATCGATGCCTGGGGGGCGGGTCTGCGGCAGGCGCTGGCAGCGGCCGTCATCGAGAGGGTGCCCGCCGAGTGACGGAAGCAGTCGCGCGGGCCGCGGAGGCACCGCTGATCGTGCATGTCATTTACCGCCTGCAGGTTGGCGGACTGGAGAACGGCCTGGTCAACCTTGTCAACCAGATGCCGCGGGACCGCTACCGGCATGCCATCGTCAGCCTCACCGATGTCACCGAGTTTCGCCAGCGCATCCGCCGCGACGACGTGGATGTCATCGCGTTGCACAAGGTGCCCGGCCAGGACTGGGGGCTTTATCCGCGGCTGTGGCGGCTGTTCCGCCGATTGCGCCCGCGGATCGTGCACAGCCGCAACCTGGCCGCGCTGGAGGCCCAGGTACCGGCCTGGCTCGCCGGGGTGCCCTGTCGCATCCATGGCGAGCACGGCTGGGACGTGACCGATCTCGACGGCAGCCGCTACCGTCGCCTGAAGCGCCTGCTGCGGCCCTTCGTCGGGCACTACATCGCGCTGTCCGGACAGATCGAGGGCTATCTCAGGGAGCAGATCGGCGTGCCCCCGCATCGCCTGACCCGCATCATCAACGGCGTCGACACCGGGCGCTTCCGGCCCGATGGCCCGGCAGCGGCACTGCCAGAGGCCTTTGCCGGCAGCGATCTGGTGCGCATCGGCACCGTGGGGCGGCTGGAGGCGGTCAAGGACCAGGGCACGCTGCTGGCAGCCTTCATCCGTCTGCGTGACCTGGAGCCGGGGGCCTTCCGGCGGCTGCGGCTGATCCTGGTGGGCGAGGGCAGCCTCCGTCCGGCGCTGGAGGCCCGGGCAGAGGCAGCGGGGGTGGCGGATCAGGTCTGGTTCGCCGGCGCGCGCGACGACATCCCGCAACTGCTGCGGACACTGGATCTGTTCGTGTTGCCATCACGGGCCGAGGGCATCTCCAACACCATCATGGAGGCCATGGCCAGCGCCCTCCCGGTGGTTGCCACCCATGTCGGCGGCAATGGCGAGCTGGTTCGGGACGGCGAGACCGGCCGGCTGGTTCCCGCCCAGGACCCCGAGGCGATGGCACGCGCCCTGCACGCATTCAGGGATGCGACGGTTCGCCGGCGCATGGGGGCTGCCGGTCGCGCGCGGGCCGAGGCAGCGTTCAGCCTGGCGGTGATGGTGAATCGCTACCTGGAAGTCTACGACCGGCAATGCGGGGCCAGTGCCGCCGCAAACGGAGGGAACTGAAACGTGTGCGGCATCGCTGGTATCTTCGACCTGCGCGACAAGCGTGACATCGATCGCGCCTGTGTCGAGCGCATGAACCAGGTGCAGTTCCATCGCGGACCCGATCAGGGGGGGACCCATTTCGAGCCGGGCGTGGGCCTGGCCCACCGGCGCCTGTCCATCATCGATCTGTCGAACGGCCGCCAGCCCCTGTTCAACGAGGACGAAACCGTGGTCGTCGTCTACAACGGCGAGATCTACAATTTCCCCGCGCTGATGGATGAACTCAAGGCGCTGGGCCACAGGTTCCGTACCCACTGCGACACCGAGGTCATCGTCCATGCCTGGGAAAGCTGGGGCGAGACCTGCGTGGACCGTTTTCGCGGCATGTTTGCCTTCGCGCTCTGGGACCGCAACCGCGAGACCCTGTTCCTGGCCCGCGACCGTCTCGGCATCAAGCCGCTGCACTATGCCGAACTCGATGACGGCCGGCTGCTGTTTGCTTCCGAGATCAAGTCGCTGCTGGCGGTGCCCGAGCTGTCGCGGACCCTCGATCCACAGGCGGTGGAGGACTACTTCGCGCTGGGCTATGTGCCCGACCCGCGCAGCATTTTCCGCGCTGTGCACAAGCTGGAGCCGGGTCATACGCTGACCCTCAGGCGTGGGCAGACGCTGGCACGCCCCCGGCGCTACTGGGATGTGCAGTTCCGCGACAACGGCGTACAGCGCCTGGAGGATGCCGAGCATGAGCTGCGCGACCGCCTGCGCGAGGCCGTGGACATTCGCCTGATTTCGGAGGTGCCGCTGGGCGCCTTCCTGTCCGGCGGCGTAGATTCCTCCGCCGTGGTGGCCATGATGGCCGGATTGTCCAGCGAACCCGTCAATACCTGTTCCATTTCCTTTGGCGATCCGGCCTTCAACGAGTCCGCCCATGCCGAGGCCGTGGCGCGGCGCTTCGGCACCAACCACCAGGTCGAGCAGGTGGATCCCGACGACTTCGACCTCATCGACCGCCTTGCCGAACTCTACGATGAACCCTATGCCGACAGCTCGGCCATGCCGACCTATCGCGTCTGCCAACTGGCGCGCAAGCGGGTGACCGTGGCCCTGTCCGGGGATGGCGGCGACGAGAACTTTGCCGGTTACCGGCGCTACCGCTGGCACATGGACGAGGAACGGTTGCGCCGGCTGCTGCCGCTCGGGCTGCGTCGCCTGCTGTTCGGAACCCTGGGATCGCTCTATCCCAAGCTGGATTGGGCGCCCCGGTTCCTGCGCGCGAAGTCCACCTTCCAGGCGCTGGCGCGCGACTCGCTGGAGGGTTACTTCCACAATTTCTCGCTGTTGCCCGAGGCACAGCGCCAGCGGCTCTATGGCCCGGCGTTTCGGCGTGAGCTTGCCGGCTATCGCGCCATCGAGTCCTTCCGCCGGCATCTGGGCAGTGCCCCGGATCATCCGCTGTCCCGGGTGCAGTATCTCGACATCAAGACCTATCTCGCCGGCGACATTCTCACCAAGGTGGACCGTGCCAGCATGGCCCATGCCCTCGAGGTCCGCGTGCCCATCCTCGACCATCAGTTCGTGGAATGGGTCGCCGGTCTGCCGCCGCATCTCAAGCTGCACGGACACCAGGGCAAGTACGTGTTCAAGAAGGCATTGGAACCGCTGCTGCCGGATGACATCCTGTACCGGCGCAAGATGGGCTTCTCGGTGCCGCTGGCCAGATGGTTCCGCGGGCCGCTGCGCCAGCGCCTGCGGGACGCCCTGCTCGGCGAGCGCATGCTGGACAGCGGCTATTTCGACCCCGGAACCCTGCGTGCGCTGGTCGACCAGCACCAGTCCGGGCGCCGCGACCACAGCGCCATTCTCTGGTCGCTGCTGATGTTCGAGGCCTTCGAGCGGCGGGTGTTGGAAGGGAGGGCGGCATGAGAATCCTGCACGTGCTGGACCATTCCATCCCGCTGCACAGCGGTTATACCTTCCGTACCCGCGCCATCCTGCGCGAGCAGCGCGCGCGTGGCTGGGAGACCTGTCATGTGACCGGTCCCAAGCACAATCAGGTCGCAGGTGTCGATGGCGGCAGCGAGACGATCGAGGGCCTGGAGTTCCATCGCAGCCGCACGCCGCGGCAGTGGCACGCGCGCCTGCCAATGGCAAACCAGTGGGCCGTGGTGCAAGCCTTGCAGGCGCGACTGGAGGAACTGATCCCGATCCTGGGGCCGGACATCCTGCACGCCCATTCGCCGGCGCTGGACGGTTTGGCGGCGGTGCGTGCGGCTGCCCGCTTCGGTCTGCCGGTCGTCTACGAGATCCGTGCCTTCTGGGAGGACGCGGCCGTCGATCATGGCACCAGCCGCGCCTGGGGACCGCGCTATCGCCTCACCCGTGCCCTGGAGACCCATGTGGTCCGGCGCGCCGATGCCGTGACCACCATCTGCGAGGGCCTGCGCGGTGACCTGCTGGCCCGTGGCCTGCCCGAGGACAAGGTGACCGTCATCCCCAATGCCGTGGATCTCGACCAGTTCCAGCAGCATCCGCCACGTGACGAAGCGCTGGCCGAGTCGCTGGGCTGCCGGGGGCGTACGGTGCTCGGATTCCTCGGCTCCTTCTATGCCTACGAGGGCCTGTCGCTGCTGCTGGAAGCGCTGCCCTGCATCCGCGAACGGCGAGCGGAGGTCTGTGTGCTGCTGGTCGGCGGCGGGCCGGAGGAGGATCGCTTGCGGAAACTGGCCGAGGACCTGGGCATCCAGCACGTGGTGCACTTCGTCGGCCGAGTACCCCACGAACAGGTGCCTGCCTACTATGGCCTGGTCGATCTGCTGGTCTACCCGCGCCTGCCCATGCGGCTGACCGATCTGGTCACGCCGCTCAAGCCGCTGGAAGCCATGGCCCAGGAACGACTGCTGGTGGCGTCGGACGTGGGTGGCCACCGCGAGCTGATTCGGGATGGCGTGACCGGGCGATTGTTCCGCGCGGGTGATGCCGACAGCCTGTGCCGCACGGTACTGGAGATGCTCGAGCGCCGGGACGACTGGCCGGACATGCGCGCGGCCGGCCGCCGCTTCGTGGAGAGCGAACGCAACTGGCGCAACAGCGTGGCGCGTTACGAGCCGGTTTACCGAGGTCTGCTGGCCGGGAGGGGTTCTCGATGAACGCAGCCACGGAGCGGCCCAGGCTGGTTGTTTTTTCCAGCCTGTTTCCCTCGCCGGCGCAGCCCAGTGCCGGCGTCTTCGTACGGGAGCGGATGTTCCGCGTTGGCCGGGTGCTGCCGGTGACGGTGGTTTCGCCGCAGCCCTGGTTCCCGTTGCAGTCACTGATCCGTGCCTTCGTGCCGCGCTACCGTCCGCCCGCGCCGGGTTTCGAGATCATGGACGGCGTCGAAGTCTACCGGCCGCGCTTTCTGGCTCTGCCCGGGGTGCTGCGGCGACTGGATGGACTGTCGATGGCTCTGTCCAGCCTGCGCTGCGTGCGCCGATTGAAACAGACCGGGCGAGCGGACCTGATCGATGCCCACTTCAGCTTTCCCGATGGCCGTGCTGCCACCCTGATCGGTCGCTGGCTGGGTCTGCCGGTCACCATCACCCTGCGGGGCACCGAGGTGCCGCACCTGCGGACCACGCGGCGACCGCAGTTGCTGGCAGCCTGGCGCGATGCCCGCCACCTGTTCAGCGTGTCCGAATCGCTGCGCCGGGTCGCCATCGAACGTGGGGTGCCGGCGGAGAAGATCGAGGTGGTGGGGAATGGTGTGGACGTGGAGCGCTTTCACCCCGTACCACGTCACCAGGCGCGCGAGGCGTTGGGCTTGCCGGATGATGCCGAAGTGCTGGTTACCGTCGGCGGTCTGGTCGAGCGCAAGGGTTTCCATCGTGTCATCGAGGTATTGCCGCGGTTGCTGAAGAATCATACGCGCCTGCACTACCTGATCGTGGGCGGTGCAACGGCCGAAGGGGACTGGCGTGACCGCCTGCAGGCGCAGGTCCGGGACCTGGGCATCGAACAGCGGGTGCATTTCCTCGGCGCCCTGCCGCCCGATCAGCTCAAGAACCCGCTCTCGGCGGCGGACCTGTTTGTGCTCTCCACCCGCAACGAGGGCTGGGCCAACGTGCTGCTGGAGGCCATGGCCTGCGGCCTGCCGGTGATCACGACCGATGTCGGCGGCAATGCCGAAGTGGTATGCCGTCCCGAACTGGGTCGCATCGTGCCCTTCGGAGACGCCGATGCCCTGGCGCGGGTCCTGGATGAAGCGCTGGCGCAGCGCTGGGACCGGGCCGCGATCCGTGCCCACGCCTGTGCCAACGGCTGGGACGAGCGGGTCAAACGGCTGGTCAGCCGCTTCTGCAGCCTTGCCCGGCCGCCCGGGACCACGGCCGGTACGGCGGAGCATGTGCAGTCGTGAGCGGTCTGTACACCCGCCTGGTCAGCGGCCTGCTGTTTCCGTTGCACGAGCGGCTAAAGCGCCACGACTCGGTCGCGGTGCGCCGGGCGCTGGAGCAGAGCCAGTGGTGGTCGCCCGAGCGCATCCGGGGGTTGCAGGTCGAGCGCCTGCGTACGCTGCTCATGCGCGCTGGCGCCGAAGTTCCCTACTACCGCAGCTTGTTCCGGGAGCAGGGCTTCGATCCCGCAATGGTGGACTCGCTCGAGGACCTGCGGAAGCTGCCTTTTCTTGACAAGCCGGCCATTCGCGCCCATCTCGACGCGCTGCGCTCGGTGCGTGCGAGAGGGCTGGCCCGCTTCAATACCGGCGGCTCCAGCGGCGAGCCGCTGATCTTCTACATCGGGCGCGAGCGTATCAGCCACGATGTCGCCGCCAAGTGGCGCGCCACCCGCTGGTGGGGCGTGGACATTGGCGACCGGGAAATCGTGGTCTGGGGTTCGCCCATCGAGCTCGGCAGCCAGGATCGTATTCGTGCCATCCGCGACCGCCTGTTACGTACCCGTTTGCTGCCGGCCTTCGAGATGTCCGAGCAGCGGCTGGACGAGTTCATCGGCGAGATTCGCCGCTTCCGGCCGGTCATGCTCTTTGGCTATCCCTCGTCACTGGCCCACATCGCCGGACATGCCGAGGGCCGCGGCCAGCGCATGGATGACCTCGGCATCCGGGTCGCCTTCGTGACCTCCGAGCGCCTGTACGACCACCAGCGCGAGCGCATCGAGCGCGTGTTCGGCTGCCCGGTTGCCAATGGATACGGGGGCAGGGATGCCGGCTTCATTGCCCACCAGTGCCCCGAAGGCGGCATGCACCTGACCGCCGAGGATATCATTGTCGAGATCGTCGACCCCGAAGGCTGCGTACTCGGCCCCGGAGAATCCGGCGAGATCGTCGTCACCCATCTCGCCACTGCCGACTTTCCCTTCATCCGTTACCGCACCGGCGACGTCGGTATTCTCGACGACCGCCCCTGTGCCTGCGGCCGCGGTCTGCCCCTGTTGCGCGAGATCCAGGGCCGCACCACCGACTTCATCGTCGCCCGCGACGGCACCGTCATGCACGGACTGGCACTGATCTACGTCCTTCGCGACCTGCCGGGGATTGCCAACTTCCGTATCGAGCAGCACTCGCTGGATCGCACCGAGGTGCAGATCGTCACTGATGACGGCTTCGATCCCGCCTGCATCCCCGGTATACAGGACGCGTTCCGTCAGCGCCTGGGGGAAAGCGTGACCATCGAGGTGCGGCAGGTGGACGAGATCGCCCGCGAGGCTTCAGGAAAGTTCCGCTATGTGGTGAGCCGGGTCGAGCTGTGAAGCCGCGGCTGTTCCTCAGGCCTTGCGAAACCGCGCGAGCATTTCCTCGCACAGCGCGGCAACCTCGGCGTTGATCGGCGGGCCTTGACGCTTGCGGATCGAGCTGGAGAACACATCCCGCGCAATGGCGGGTCGGTAGGGCAGTCCGAAGAAGTCGAACAGCCGATGGAGCTGGATATCGGGGGCAGTGACCAGCTCTTCATAGAACATGACGGACACCCGCGGATCCCGGTCCAGTGCCTGCTCGAAGAACAGGATGTTCCGAAAGTACCAGATGAAGGCTGCGGCGCTCGGGTCGTCGAGACCCTGTTCCCAGAGCCGGCGCAGAAGCTGATGGGTTTCCATGCTCATGCCCTTGCCCATCCACCGGTTGCCGTTCGGATCATCGACCAGCAGTTCTATTTCCCGCTTCTGGCTGGGGAAGGAGCGCAGCATGGAGTTGACCACATCCCGATAGTCGCGGACGACCCAGACCGCTCTGGCCGGTGCAAAGCGGTCGAGCATGTTCGGAAGATCCTGCAGCTCACAGAGCGCCTTGATGACAAAGGCCGGTGCCCGGGATCGATCATGCAGATCCTGGATCACTTCCAGGTCTCGCATTTCGTAGCGGTCGTATGCGCGCGGATCGGTCTCGTGGTAGACGTCGGTGTGCATGCTGCGGTCGAGCAGGTCCATGACCATGTTGGTGCCGGATCGCTGAACGCCGGCAACGATCAGGGTGCGGGCCTGGTCACGCGGAGTGGGAGAGAGCCCATGGCGCGCGTTCTTGATCATGCGGCGCAGGCGGCGCCGCCAACGCAGCGGAATCCGGTCGGTGAAGGAGGACATGCCTGACTTCATGCGCGCTCCTGTGGGGACGCTTCAGCGCCCGGCCTGCTGCAGCCACTGTTCCAGCATCATCAGCACCCAGATCATCACGCCGTAGTAGGCCGCATGCTCCTCCCGGTGCAGACGCTGCAGTTCGTCGATATAGGCGGGCTTGATCCAGCCGCGATTGCGCAGGCTGGCGAGACTGTCCCCGGCGAGTTGCTGCAGTGCGGGGTCATCGCGCAACCAGACGCCGAAGGGCAGGCCGAAGCCCTGCTTGGGCTTGCGCAGGATTTCCCGGGGCAGAAAGTCCTTCAGGGATTCCTTGAAGAACCAGCGTAACCGGAAGCCCTTGAGCTTGAGGCTGGGCGGGACGCGGGCCGCAAACTCGACCAGACGCTGGTCGAGCATGGGGTAGCGCACGCGCACGCCGGCCAGCTCGCAGGTGCGGGAAACCTTGCGCAGGTCGTTGTCCGCCAGCGTCATCTTGAGTTCGAGGTGCAGCATGCGGTTCAGGTAGTGGCCGCTGTGCGCCCGTCCATAGGCGTCCTGAATGATGGCCAACGGTTCGTCAGGCTCGACGCTGGCGAGGAATTCCGGCGTGAACAGGGTTGCGGCCGGGCTACGATGCAGGAAGTTGTAGGCCTCCATGCGATCCGGTAGCGGCGTTCGGGTCTGCTCGATGTAGCTCCGGAGCTTGCGCACCGGTGGCAGGCCCTGAAGCCCATCGGCGAATGCCAGCGGTTCGACCAGGCCACGGCGCAGGATGTCCGGCACCTGTCTGTAGAGTTCCAGCAGCTTCTGGTGCACGTAACGGGCATTGCCGGCAAAGATCTCGTCGCCGCCGTCGCCGGCCAGCATGTGTCGGCTGCCGTTCTCCGCAGCCATGCGAGCACAGTAGAAGGCGGGAATCGCGGAGGCGTTGCCGAAGGGTTCGTCGTAGGCGGCGGCAATGCGCGGAACGGCTGCAACCACATCTGCGGGAGAGACGTAGTACTCGTGCGGGCAGGCGCCGAAATGGCGCGCCGCGATGCGCGCATATTCCATTTCGTCGTAGCCCTCGGCTTCGAAGCCGATGGAATAGGTGTGCGGGGCTCCGTCCAGCACCCGCGCGAGGAAACCGGTCACGGTCGAGGAATCGGTGCCGCCGCTGAGGAAGGCGCCGGTCTCGGGTGCGTCGACGGCTTCGCGCACCACGGTTTCCTGCAAGGCGAGGAACGCCTCTCGTAACGGCGCAAATCGCGCAGGTTCGTCCCGGTACTCGACGGCCCAGTAGAAGTCCTTGCGGGCATGACCGTCGTGCCACGCCAGATACTGGGCCGGCAGCAGCTTGTGCTGGCCCTGGAAAATGGTGCGCGGGCTGGGGACGCAGTGGAAGTACAGATAGTCGTAGAGCGACTGCGGATCCAGGTCACTGGATGTTGCGGGGTGAGCGGCAACACTGTCGGCACGCGAGGCAAAGGCGAGTCCGCCGGGCAAGTCGGCCACGGCCAGCGGTTCGATGCCGATACGGTCCACGGCCAGCAGCGCATCGTTACTCCGGAGATCGATGAGTGCGAGGGCAAAGCTGCCGTGCAGGGCGTCCAGCAGCCCGGGACCCTGCGTGCGGAAGGCATGCGCAAGCGTCTCGGCATGTTCCGGACGGAGCGGTTCGCCCTGCCAGCGGGCGCGGCCGGCGATGGCGAAACGCAGGTCGCCGTGTTCGAGCAGCAGGGTTTCGTCGCCAACCACGCCGAGGCCACCGCGGGTGTCGCCGGAAATCTTCAGGCTGGCATCGTTGCCAAAGGGGCCGGCCATGGCCCTTGCCACGGCATCGGGTTCCGGGGTGCCCAGCTGCGGGCTGATCCAGCCAAAGAGTCCGCGCATCCTTTCCTCTTGTTCAGCCAGTGCTGCCGATGCGCCCGGTGTTGGCGGGCCGAGCGACCTCGACGGGTACAGCGACGGGTTCCGGAGTTTCCAGTTCCTCCATCACGAATTTTTTGAACAGCACCGAGATGAAGACCAGATGGTAGAAGATGTCCCAGTAGGACAGCCCCAGGAACAGGGTGCCGACCGCGTAGGCGACCAGTGAGGCACGCAGCATCTGTGCCCAGTTATGTGCCCAGGCCATCCGCTCAAGACCGCGTACGCGACGCAGGATGCGCGTGAGACTGATGATGGTTCCGAACAGCAGGGAGAACCAGAGAGCGAAGGCGATGACGCCATGTTCGGCAAGGATTTCGACATAGCTGCTGTGCCAGTCACGACGGGTGACCCAGCGCCAGCCCTCGAAGCCGGCACCCGTGAGGGGGTGGCGCAGGGCATAGTTGATGCCGTCCCGCCAGGCCTCCAGGCGGCCTTGGGCAGAGGCGTCCTCCTGATAGGTCTCCAGGGTTTCCATGCGCTGAAACCAGTGCTCCGGCAGGTAATCGATGCCGAACCAGACGCCAATCGCCAGAACGGGAATGGCGAGATACTTGCGCTTGCTGTGCCACAGCAGCAGGGGTACCAGAACGCCCATGGTCAGCAGCGCGCCGCGACTGTGAGAGGAAATGGCAGCGGCAAAGGCCAGCGGTACTGCTGCCATCAGGGCCAACTTGAGCTTGCGGTTGGTGGTTTCCCTCAACCACAGGATCAGCAGCGGGATGGTCATCAGGGTGGCAATGGCGAAGGCATTGTTTTCGTAGAACTGGGTGCCGGGCGGGCCGTAGACGCGGTGGGAAAAGCCCGTGCCGACCGCCCAGATGCCGCCCTTGACGGCGAGTATGCCGATGGACGCGGCGATGGTGAGAATGAGGTAGTAGAGCTTCTGTCGGGTATTGATGAGCCACAGGGTGAAGATGAAGGGCAGGTAGATCTTGCTGACCTCGATCAGCTTCAGCCAGGCGAACTTGGGTACCAGCGCGTTGAGCGTGGTGATGAGGAAGTAGGCCCAGAGGATGAAGAAGGCGGGGATGCGCCAGTCCCTGGGCAGTGGCTGACGATCCCTGCCATTGACCAGGAAGGCCGCCACCACGGCGATGAACAGGGTCTGGTAGGCGGGGAACTGGCGCATGAAGCCCCAGGTATAGCTGTGGGGATTCATGTAACTGAATACCGCCAGCCCGAGAACGCCCAGCCAGGGGCGCCGGAATGCGGCAATGATGCACCCCACCAGAAACAGCAGAACTGCAACGTCACGCATGGATCGTCAGGTCCGGTTCCATGGCAAGGGTTTCCCTCGGGGGCTCGGTAAGAGTCGAGTCAGGCATCCTGCCAATAAATTCATTTATTACAATACCTTATTGTACATTCTTAAGGCAAGAAGTCATGTCGGATACAGCAGTTGTACTGCTGTTTCTCCAGTTGATCGGCCGGCCCGCGTCAAGCTGAAACGTGGGGCAGCGACCGCCAGCGGCCATGCTACCATGGCAGGCAGGGATTCGAATCATTATCGAAAACGGAAGGGCGATGTCGAGGATACTGAAACAGGGCAAGACGACCATGAGGGCGATGATCGCGGGGCTTGGGTTGTTGCTGCTCGCGCCCTCGGCGCAGGCCGAGTTTCCAAAGACGGATGCGGACTTCGCGCTGTTGCCGCCCTACTGCAAGGCCAAGATGCGAACCGAGCGCAAGTCGCCCCAGTGGTCCATGTGGAACCGGCGGCTGGCGGGGGGGTTCACCCATATCCACCACTACTGCGCCGCGCTGCACACGCTGAACCAGGCCAACCGGATCTCCAATCCGCAGCGCAAGAAGGAGTTGATGCGCTCGGCTTTGAAGAACTTCGAATACGTGGAGACGCACGCTGACGAGGATTTCATTCTTCGTCCGGAAATTTCGGTCAAAAAGGGCAAGCTTCTGATCCGCATGGGACGTGCAAACGAGGCACTGAACGCCTTCCAGGATGCCATTCGGCGCAAGCCGAACTACAGCCCGGCCTACATGGCCCTGGCGGATTTCTACGAGTCGGTCGGCGATAAGGACAAGGCGCTGGCGGTCGTCAGGGAGGGGCTGGCCAAGGCGCCCAACTCACGGGGCCTGCGACGGCGCCTCAGGGAACTGCAGTAGCAGACGCCATGCGGGCATGGCATTCCCGGTTGCGCAAGGCAGGCCGTCAGTTGCTTGCGCACGGGCTGCCCGCGCCGAGGCCAGGGCACAGGGTGGCCGTGGTCGGCCTTCCGCGCAGTGGTACCTCCTGGTTGGCCAAGGCCCTGTCGCTCGGCCCGGGTGTCAGTTACTACTTCGAACCGGACGTGCTGCTGCCGGCCAATCCCCTTTATCGCTATCTGCCGCCCGAGGCGGACGAACCCGTGCTGGAACGGGCCCTTGCCGATCACCTCGACGGTCGCGCGGTGGACGAGTACGTGATCGCGGAACAGGGGCTGCGAGAGCTGCTGGCCCGTCCGCGAGCCCGGATCGTGCTGGTCAAGTGGGTGCGGACAGGGTTGATGCTGGAGTGGATCGGCGCCTGCTTTCCGGGCCTGTCCCTGGTACAGATTGTCCGCCATCCGGTACCGCTGTTCCTGAGCTGGCGCCAGCGAGGGTGGGACCCCGAGTTCAATCTGCGGCAACTCTTGTCCCAGCGGGCACTGATGGCGGGTCCCCTGGCCCCCTTTGCCGATACCATGTGCCACGCGGTGGGTTTCTGGGAGCAGGCAGCCGCGTTCTGGGGGGCGATGACCTGGATGCAGTATCGCGCCCATCGTCCTCCCTGGCTGCTGGTCGAACACGAATGGATCTGCCTCGATGCGGAGCCACGTATCAGGCTGCTGGCCGGGCTGCTTGGCCTGCCGGTGGGAGATGGCCTGGCGCAATTTCTCTCGCCGCGGCGCAACAGGGTGAGCGGGCCGGGTTACGGGCGTGCCCGCGACCCGGCCGCCGAGGTCTACAAGTGGCAGGATGCGGTTACGGCGGTCGAGCTGGACTCGGTGGCAGGCGTTCTGGAGGTCTTCGGACTGCCCTTCTACCCGGGGCTGGAACCGGACCGCTTCGAGGTGCCGGGCAGCCTGTCGGCCCGGGGAAGTCAGGGTTCGCGCACCAGTACCTCATCGAACATGGGTTCATAGGGGGTGTCGGCGTAGTTGGCCTTCAGTGCCTCCAGGTTGGTGACCGACTCGCGCAGGTCATCGCTGGTATTTTTGAACGTCTGGGCGCGGGTATCGCGATGGGGGACACCAAGAAACTCGAGCACGCGCTGCTTGAGGGCGACTTCGTCGATCAGGATGTCTTCGTAGAAGATATCCAGGCGCGGGAGATCGAGCTGTTCCACGAAGGACTCCAGTTCGGCATCCAACCGCTCCCGTTCCCGCAACAGCCGATCGAACAGCGCCGTCGGGATTGCCACTGGTGGCAGTCGGTCCTGCTGGCGATAGGCGTTGTAGTGATTGGTGCGTTCCTTGAGCATGCGTGACCGGATCTGGGAAACCACGCACTTGATCCTGTTGCGGCGGCGCATGAACAGCACCCGTGGCCCTTCTGACTGCAACAGTCTGGAGAAGGCCTCGGGATCAGCAATATCACGCAGCTTGGTCTTGAATCCCCTGCAGCCGATCCTGGACACGGGCGGTGCGTGAAACACCTCGCGCACCCAGCGGGCCTGGACATCGTGGCCCCGTGTCCTGAACTGGCGCAGTCCCTCTTTCATGGCGTGGATGCGGGGATGGGCATCGAGCAGGGTGGTCAGGTAGCTGCTGCCGGTGCGCCCCTCGAACAGCAATACGTAGCGGGTACAGCGGGAGGATGTATAGAACATCGTTCAGTCTCCACTGCCGGCACGTCGCGGCGAGGCGGGTTGACCCAGGCTGGTGGCCCATTCCGGGAATTCCCGCCCCAGGAGAGACTCCAGTTCACGGATCCAGGGCTGGACGCGGGGGCGCAGATGCTCGATCACGGGCTCGATCGGCTCCCGGCCGCGATCGAACTCGCGCACTGCGAGACGGCGGCCCAGCGCGCGCACCGGTGCCGGCACCACCCGTGAAGCGACATCCCAGAAGCGGCTGAAGCGCAGCCGGTTCAGCCAGCCTTCTCCGCGTGGTTTCACGAACCGTGCGGCGCCGGCATTGTAGCTCCGGCCGCAATTCTCGGGCGTGAAGTCCGGGTCGACGCCCAGCCAGGAAAAGATCTCGCGCAGCCGGGTATCGGGATCGGCGACCAGGGCCTCGAAGGTCATGGTCAGGATCCGGTCCCGCGGGAAGCGGGCGAACCAGGGTTCGAGTTGCATGGGGTAATTGGAGACGTGGAGGTACTGGGGATTCCGCTGCACGGCCTCCAGCATGGGCCGGTCCTCGTCATGGGACATGACCATGTGCCAGTAATGGCTGATGATCCGCTCGATGGGGTCACGCATCAGATAGATCAGGCGCGCGTCCGGGCAATGCTCCGCCAGCCGTTCCGCCGCGCCCTGGAAACGGGGCAGCTTGGTGTAGTGCGTGCTGGACTCGCCCCGATAGCGGCAGGATTCGCCGCCGCCGAACAGCGACAGGTACCAGTCCTCGCCCCGGCCCCAGGTGAACTCTTTCAGAAAGTACCCCGGTTCCTTCTGCCGGCTCATAAAGATCTCGGGATGGGCATCCAGATAGGCATGCAGCGAGCTGGTGCCCGATTTCATGGCGCCGATGATGAACAGGTTGGGTCTTCTGGGATCGTCCTTCATGTCGAGTGCCGTCCCCCTTTGCGCCATGATAACAGTTCCGCGCGCAGGGACTCGACGAGTTCGGGGTGTTCGGGGGCGATATCCCTTCGGCAGTGCGGATCCGTCTCCAGGTCGTACAGCCGGAAACAGTCCCCTGAGGCCAGCGGCAGGCAAACCAGCTTCCACCGCCCTCGGCGAATCATGGTGTCCTTGGCCCGCATCACCCGTTCACGGTACTCGGCCTTGATGGACAGGGTGCCGGTCCGGGGATCGGGCACGTCCAGCAGTTCGAGCAGGTTGGGATAGTCGAGGTGGTCGGGATGGCGGCCGGGCACCTGCCCCAGCCAGATGCCCGTTTCCTGGAAGGCAGGCAAGTCGGGCAGCGGGCCACCGCGCCATGCCGGCAACAGGCTGACACCCTCCAGTCCCGGTGGCGCCGGGATCTCGAGCAGTTCCAGCAGGGTGGGCAGCAGGTCGACGCTGCGGGTGATGCCTTCTATGACCTTGCCCTCGGGGTGGCGCGGATCGTGGATGATGAGCGGAACGCGCGCACCCGGATCGTCGCCGAGGATGGTGTTGCCCTGTCCCCAGGTCTCGTTCTCGAAGAAGTCCACGCCATGATCGCTGTAGATGACCACCAGGGTGTTGTCGGCCAGACCGGTGTTGCGCAGGTGGCGCAGGATGGCGTTGACCTCGTCGTCGAAGGCGCGCACACAGCCGTCGTAGAGATTGAGAATCTGCTCGACGTCGAAACAGGATTCGGGCGCCTCCTGCTTGGCGATGATCTCGTTGGGGTCGCGCAGCGTGGTCATGACGAACTTGGACTCGCCGGCGTAGTCGGGGTCGGCATAGCGCTGGTACCAGGGATACTCGGATCCGAAGGGCACATGGGTGGTGCCCATGAACAGGTTGAGCATGAAGGGCTGTCCCGACCGCGCCAGCCGGCTGAGCGTCTCCCGTGTCCGGTGGCCCAGATGCCGGGTGAGCGGCACGCCGGCCAGGAAATAGAGTTCAGGCAGAAATCTGCGCCCGTAGCGGTTGTGGGTGAACAGGCTCAGGAACAGGCGCAGGTCCATGGGGCCCTGACGGATGTAGTACCTGATGTTCCACTGGTCCTCGGGGGTATCCGTCACGTCAAAGCCGAAATCCAGCTTGCCGAGGTCGGCCCCGGACCAGTCGGCGATGGCCAGGCTGCGGTAGCCATGCTGGCCGAGCAGGCGGGGCAGGGCGGTGTCGGGCAGGCCGGTTTCGTCGTCGGCGACGAAATTGTCGCGGATGCCGTGGGTCACGGGCCAGGTGCCGGTGAACAGGCTGGCCAGGCTGGCGGCGGTGCGTCCCAGGGGCACGTAGCAGTTGCTCAGCCTCAGGCTGCGGGCGGCGAGCCGGTCCAGGGTCGGCGTTAGCGCGCGGCGGTAGCCTTCCCCGCCCAGCCGGTCTGCGCGCAGGGTGTCGGCGCCGATCAGCAGCAGATTGGGCCGGTCAGGGGCCGGGTCGGCGTCGGTCGCGGGCGGCAGGGGCGCGGCGCCAGGACGACGGCCACCGGCCCAGGCCATCGTCGCCGGCAGCGCGGCCGCCGCGAACAGGAGCAGGGCCTCGGCGAGCCGCCCGCTCCGGATCATCCCGCCCAGTGCGGCCAGGAAGGGCACCAGCCAGGCCAGTGCGACAAGGACTGCAAGCAGCCGCAGGCGCACCGGCGAGAGCAGGTGCCAGAGGCCGTAGAGGCGCTGGTAGCGGTACTGCCAGGACATGAGCAGGCTGCTGGGGAGGTAGAGCAGGTGGCGCAGGAACTGCAGGCCGGCGAGCGTGCCAAGGCTCAGCAGGGCGGCGAGTACCGTCATCGGCAGCGATGGAGGCAGCAGGCCCCCGGAGACCAGGGCGGCATGGAGCAGGGCGCCGGGCCAGGCCAGCAGGGACGCGAGCAGCAAGGCATGCAGGGCCAGCCGCAGCACCGAACGCAGGGTATAGCCGAAATAGTGCGCCAGGATTTCCTCGCGCAGGCGCGGCCCGCCACGGGTGTAGTGCAGGGTGGACTTGAGCAGCAACAGCAGGGTGAACGCCGCCGACACGCCCAGTGTTGCCAGCAGGGCGTCCGTCAGGGCGGTCGTCGCGGCAAGGCCGTTCATGTTGCCTGCCTCCGGGCACGATCGGACGCGCCGCGCATCTCGCCCAGGGCCGCTGCCAGCCGGACCAGATAAAAGCGCCGGCGGCTTGCCGACAGACTGGCCAGGGCCTGCAGACCGTAGATGGCGACCTTCTTCCACATGTAACGCTGGATGCCGGTCGGTCCCCGGCGGGCGATGCGTACCGAGGAGCGGCTGCGCTGGAAGGCCTTGGCGACGAGTTCGCGCAGTCGCAGGCGCTCGGCCTCCACGGCGTGGTACTGGAGGATGCGCGGCTCGTACCGGAGCCTGATCCCCAGCGCGAGCGCCCGCCGCAGGTAGTCGATGTCCTCGCCGCCGAGCAGGTCATGGCCGTGAGGCCCCAGCTCCACGGCAAACTCACCGACCCGTTCCAGCACCTCCCGGCGCGCGATGATGTCGCCCCCGGGCGGCAACACGTCGTCGGGATCCAGGTCACGGGCGGCGTCGCCGGCATCGAAGCTGGCCACGGGCGGGGGATAGATGCGCCATGGCCCGGTGTCGTGCACCCACGCCGGTTCGCTGCCATCCCAGTCGGGCAAAAGCCGCCCGCACAGGATGCCGGCGTCGGCATGTCGTTCGAGCGCGGCGCAGGTCTCGACCAGGAAGTCGGGCGCGACGCGCTGGTCGTCGTCGACGAAGGCTGCGGCGTCTTTCTGGAGCAGGGCCAGGGCGCGATTGAGGGCCCGGGACTTGCCGGGCAGCGGCTCCTCGATCCAGTGCAGGGGGAAGGGAGTGCCCGCACCGGCGCGGGCGCGCAGACGCTCGGCGGTGTCGTCGCCACAGGCATTGGCCACCACCAGGATGTCGACCGGCGCGGCCGGAGGCTCGGCCTGCATGAGTGCGTCGAGGGTGCGGTCGAGCGATTCGGCCCGGTCGTGGGTACAAATGACGACTGTGAGTCTCATGCCCCTTGCCCCCGCGCGCGCTGCCAGTGGCCCGCAATCAGGCCGGCGGCATGGGTCAGGTTCATGGCCTGGCGCAGGCAGCCCGCGCGGCGGCTGAACAGGCAACCGAGCGTACGCCCGGCCTGGCGCAGCAGTTGCGGAAACAGGAAGCGCGGCACGCCCAGCCAGCGGACCGCGGGGGAGTCCGGCCCGTACAGGCCCTGCTTGCGGCCCGATTCATAGTGCAGCGCGAGAAAGTAGCGCCTCCGGAGCCGCCAGGGCTCTACAGCGTGATCCACCACCATGCCGGGACAATAGCCCAGCCGCAGTCCGCGTTCGAGCATGGCCTCGAACATGCGGATGTCCTCGCCGCCGCCGACGGCCTTGCCGGCACGGTTGTAGCGCAGGTCGAAGCGCAGATCCGGATGTTCGCGGAAGAGCCGCATGCGATAGGCGATGTTGGCGGTCCAGACCGGATGATCGGCGTCCTCGATGCGGAAGGGCGTATCGCCGTAGTCCACCTCGGCGAGAAAGCCCAGCAGCTCGTCGCCGAGCCAGCCCGGCCGGGACAGCCCGGAAAAATCCACATGAACGCGGCCGCCGACGCAGTCGAGTTGTTCCTCGTCGAGGCACGCCAGCGCCGCCGACAGCAGCCCGGGGCGGGGCAGTTCGTCGTCGTCGATGAACACCAGAAAGTCGCGCTCGGCCGCTTCGTCCAGCGCCCGGTTGCGGGCGTGGCTGATGCCCTGGCGTGTCTCGCGTACCACGCGCAGTGGGGGGCCCGGCTGCGCGGCGAGTGTTTCCAGTACCCGCGGGGTGTTGTCGCTGCTGTTGTTGTCGATGACGAGGATCTCGAAGGGCAAGGGGCATGCCTGCGCGCGCATGGCGGCGATCAGCGCGGGCAGGCGCGCGGCCCGATTGTAGGTGCAGACGGCATAGCTCAGCCGGATCATGCCGGCCTCCGGTCCCGGCCCGCCAGCAGGCGGGCATGCAGCGGGCGCGGCAGCAGCGCGGGCAGGGCGTGGCGCAGATCGGCCGGTCGCAGGCAGCCCCGCGCCAGCGCGAACCGGAACAGGTCGCGCGCCGCGTCCAGGTCGCGTTCCCAGTAGGCCTCGTAGGTACGGCGCCGCAGCCCGGCGCAGATGATGCCCCGCGCCCGGCGCCGGCCCAGCCGCTCGGCCACCTCGGGGTGGCGTGCCAGGAAGGCGGTCTGGACCCGGTACTGGTCCCGGGCCAGTCGGGTGCGGTCCGCGGTGGCCTGGCCGCCGCCGTGATGACGGTAGAAGGCCAGCACCTCGGGTACCCGCACCAGTCTCCCGCGCGCGGCGACCTCCAGCCACAGCGCATAGTCCTCCGAAGTCGCCAGGGTCTCGTCGAAGCCGCCGGCCTCGCGTACGGCCCGGGTTTTAACCAGCACGGCATGGATGGGCCAGGGGCAGGCCGTGAGCAGGTGCGCGTCGCGATCATCGGTTTCATAATCGGGTGGCACGTAGGGCTCGCCCGCCTTGCCCGGCAGGCCGACATTCTGCCAGCCGCAGTAGGCTATCAACGCGCCCGGTGCCGCATCCAGCGCCGCCGAGAGGCGTTCCAGCAGGGTCGGCGCCCACCAGTCGTCGGCGTCCAGAAAGGCCAGTCGTGCGCCCCGTGCGGCGGCAATGGCGCGGTTGCGCGCGGCGGACACCCCGGCATTGTCCTGGCGCAGCAGCCGTATCCGCGGATCCTCGCAGGCGGCGATCCGCGCCGCGGAATCGTCCCGGCTGCCGTCATCCACCACGACGAGTTCCCAGTCATCGAAGGTCTGGGCGAGGACCGACTGCAGGGCCTCCGCCACGTGCGCCCCACAGTTGTAGCAGGGCATCAGCACACTGATGGCCGGTGCGGACGTGCCGTTCATGAGGCCAAACCCGTTCGCTGCAGGGCATAGCGCAACAGCCGGCGCCAGCTGCCGTCGTTGCCGGCCAGCGCGATCTTGCGCGCAAAGCGGCCGAGGTCGTCCGTGCCCTCGATGGTGATGCGACGGATGCGCAGGGGATCGGCTGCGGCATTGGCCGTGCCGGCCGCTGTGGTAAAGCCAAGCCGATAACCGGCCCGACCGGCTGCGGCCACCACCCGGTCATCGAAGCGGCCATAGGGGTAGGCGATGGCCTCGACGTTTCGATCCAGGCATTCGCCCAGATGCCGTCTGGACCGCTCGAGTTCCCGTGCCAGGCTGGCCTCGTCCAGGTCCGTCAATCGCGGATGGGTGGCGCTGTGCGAGCCGAATTCCATGCCGGCCTCGGCCATCGCCCGCAGCTCGTCAAGGCCGAGCAGGGCGGCGCCCTGTCCAGGCTCGTCCCAGTCCGCCTGCCCGCCGACGCGGTCGCTGACCAGGAACCAGGCGGCGCTGAAGCCGAGGTCCGCAAGCAGGCGCGCCGCGTCGAAGGTGTCGCGATAGCCGTCGTCGAAGGTAATGCAGACTCCGCCGGGGGCAGGAGGCCGTTCGAGCTCCGACAGGCGCAGCGTGTAGTGACCGCTGTCGCGCAGCAGCCGTATCTGCTCGGCGAAGGCCTGTCGCGATACCCGCCAGCGGCTCACCTGTTCCCCGGCATCGGCGATGCCGTGGTACATCAGCACCAGGGGTTCGCTGCGGGGGCGGGACAGCAGGCGGCGGGTGAGGGGGTCCATCGGCGATCAGCGCGGACGGTAGCCGTGCGCCCGCATTTCGCGGGCCAGAATGCGCAGTGCCAGGCGCCGTTCCCAGAAACTGAGCTCGGCATCGTTGGCCGGGGACCAGTCGGCACGGCTGGATGCAAGAAAGTCCGCCGGCGGCAATGGCATGTCCAGATAATCGCACAGGATCTGCAACGCATCCGAATCCTGGCGCAGGTCCTCGTAGCGCACCAGGTGGCCGAAGTCGGCTGCGCGGAACTCACGGGCCAGCCGGACCCAGTGCTCGGCAAAGAACCGCGGCCGGTTGCGGCTCTCGGGCAGGGACATCCAGTTGCGGCGCTTGATCGACAGCAGGCAGTCGAGCGGATTGCGAACCAGGAAGAGGAAGCGTGCATCCGGCCACAGCCGACGCAGGAAGCGTGCGGTTTCGAGGCCGCTGACGACCTCCTTGACACCCCAGCGTTCGAAACCCAGTGCCCGGGCCGGTGCCCCGTAGCAGGTATCGAAAAAGACGCGAAAGGCTGCATCGATCTGCGTGGCGGGAGGGTTCAGTGAGGCTACCCATCGATGTGCGCCCTGTACCGGATCCTGCCGGAATGTCTCGAACTGCTTTTCGCCATTGCCGCCGGCGCCGTGGCGGAACTGCTGATGACCGGGGCCGAGCATCTGTGCATAGCGTTGCGCGGCATCTTCCAGGCTGTTCAGGGCGCCACCAGCCTCGCCCCAGACCAGAATCCGCCCCGAGGCGGTGATCAGTCGCTGCAGGAAGGTGCTGCCGGAGCGCCAGCCGGCGGAAAACACGAATACGGGGCTGTCCTTGTCACTCATTTGCAGTTCGATTCCGGGGTGGCGATCTGCTCGACGCTATCCTTGGGCACACCGAGCTGTCCGGCACACGCGTCCACGTCGGTGCCGGGCGGAACCAGGACGCGTCTGGCGTGGCGTGCCAGGCGTCGGCTGAGGATTCTTTCGACCAGGCCGGCATCCTTTCTTTCATTGGCGGCCATCGCGGAAAAATAGTGAATGGCCACACCGCGCCAGCGTGCCGGCCGTGACCAGAGGCGCCAAAGCCGGCGCAGCCGCGCCATCAGGCCGCTGCCGTCGCGCAGGGGCAGGGGCTCGCCAGTCAGCCACGCATCCGGCAGCTTATCAGGCGCCTGTTCCTGGAGACAACGCAGTTCGACGATCCGGTGGCCGGCATCGCACAGGCCGATTGCGCCCCGGCTCAGGGCATCGCGGTGCTGGCGACGGGGCAAGGGCCAGGCCAGGATCAGGGTCCGGTCGCCGGCAGTGTCCGTGCCCAGGGGATAGCCCCAGTTGACCAGTTCATGCCCGATCAGCCGCTCCGCGCGCAGCAGCTGGTCTTGCGTATAGGTTTCCCGCCAGCGCGCCAGTCGGGCTCGGGTGATGGGCTGGCGGACGAGTTCCTTGTGGTCCTGGCCGGTTTCGATCAGGCCCGTTTCCGACCCATCGGGCAACAGCATGGCCGGCCGATAGTCGAGCCCGAGGAACTGGCAGAGGTGACCGACCGTTTCCTCGGGCGCTTCGACCAGATCCTCGTAGCGTACACTGACCGCTCCGGAATCCCCTGCAAGCTGTCGCCGGGCGCGACCGACCCGCCAGGCCCAGCGCAGCAGATGGGCGTCACGGTCGAGTCTGCTCCATGCCATCCGACTGAGCGAATCGGCAACGTCACGACCATCACGGACCAGGTGGATGATGGGGGCGTTCGGGAAATGCGTCCGCAGCCAGGGGATGAAGCGGACATGGGGTGGCGTCTTTTCAATCCACTCGAACTTGCCGTGCGCTTGGGCGAATTCGTCGCCGATGAGCAGGAACAGGCGTGCATGTCCGGGATAACGGCGTCGCCCATCGCCGGGGAGCGCCGCGAGCCAGCGCTGTGCATCCGGTTGCCACTCGGGGGTGGGCTCCATGCGCGCCGTCATCCATTCCAGCGATGCAGGCCAGTCTCGGGCAAACGTGCGGGGTCCTCCGGGATAGGCGTGCAGCAGTCGAAAGAAGTGCGTTTCCGGCGTCACGCATAGCCGGGGATGCCGGTTCAGTATCGAGGACAACAGCGTGGTGCCGCTGCGGCCTTCACCCACCAGAAAGCCGGGCCGGATGGGGGGGCGCGCCGTCATGTCGCGCGTGTCCGCTTGAGGAGGCGAGCGAGCAGCCGCTGCACCAGTTCGAGGTTGGCCGCAACGACCGGGTCACCGGCCCGCCGCCGGGCCAGCAGATACCAGCTGGCCGAATATCCAGCGCCTATGAGCAGCGACATGGCGAGGAAGTGCGCCGCCCCGGTGGGCGACCAGCCCAGCGCGTCGAAGTGGAGGGCTGCGGCAGCGGTCGGCACCAAGGTGAACAGGGTTGCCAGCAGGGCAGGAGCAATGGCCGAGAGGATGGATTGCCAACCCATCTCCAGATGAGAGCGCTGCATCATGCGTACCAGCAGCACATTGGTTACCAGGATCTTCGCTGAAATGCCGGCGGCCACGCCGATCAGACCCCAGCGAATGCCGACGATCACGGCGACGATGGTCAAAACCAGATTCAGCGCAATGATGGGCGTCTGGCGGGCGATTAGGTTCTGGGCAGCGGCAAGGCTGCTGAGGGTGATCGAGATGACCAGGACAAAGGAACCCAGCGCCAGCAGGCGGAAGGGTTCGGCTGCCGGCAGCCACTTGTCGCCATAGAGGAAATGAATGAAGGCCTCGGCATTGAAGATCAGCCACAGCAGCAGCGGGAATACGGCCGAGGTGACGGCACAGAGTACCTTCTGGAACATCAGCTTCGAATGCGCATGGTCATCCTGTATTCGCGACAGTGCGCCGAATACGAGCTGGTACAGGGGCGTGCAGATGTTGTCCACCGGCAGGCGGGCGATGGCGAAGGCCCGGTTGTAGATGCCCAGAAGATCCAGACCCGCCAGGCGGCCGAGCAGCATGTTGTCCACGCGGTTGGCCGCAAGGCTGAGACTGTTGTTCAGATGCATCCGCCAGCCGAACGAGAACAGCGGACGCAGGGAGCCGGGCGCGAATATCGCTCGGGCATGCCAGCCTGTGATCCGGCCGAGCATGACCGTGGAGAGCGCTGCAGCGAAGATTCCGCCGGCGACGAGGCTGTAGGGACCCAGACCCGCAAATGCGGCAGCGATGCCCACCGCCGTTCCGGAAAACTTGGCAATGATCCGGGTGCGACTGATGACCGGATACTCCATGTCCCTGCGCAGCCGGGTCTCGCTGGTCACCATGAAGGGCGCGAGGAAGAAGGTGATGCACATCAGCTGCATCAGGTCGGCATAACGGGCATCGCGGTAGAAGGCGCTCAGCCAGTCGCTGGCAGCAAACACCGCCAGCGTGCACAGCAGCGCGATTCCCTGCATGACCCAGAAGGCCGACTGCCATTGCTGTTCGTTCACCTCGCGGGCCTGCAACAGTGCCGATGGCAGCCCGAAACGGACCTGGGCAGCGAGCAGGGCCACGTAGGCGCTCACCGCGAAGAAGACACCGAAGTCCGAAGGATCGAGCAGTCGCGCCATGACGATGCCGGCGCCAAACTGGATCAGCGCGCCCAGTCCACCCTGCAGATAGGTCCATGCGGCGCCCTGGCGCAGCTTGTGCCCCAACGGCTGTTGTGGTGGCTGGCTCATTCGGCGTTCCCGGCCTGCATCAGTGCCCTTCTTCCCAGTCACTGTCGGCCGCATACCAGGGGAGGTTGAATGCGGCGAAGGTTCGGCGTAAGCGGCGTGCCTGATCCGGGCTTACCCGGCTGCGCCAGGCGTCGCGCATGGCCAGACTGTCACGGTGGGTGTCATAGGCATCGTTCCGTTCCGGATTCGCCCGGCTCCGCGCCTGCAGCCGTTCCTCCAGCTCTGGTGTCCACTCCAGCCCGGCCCACTCGGCCAGTTCGCGGAAACGGGATGCCGGCTCCGTGCACAGTGCCTCGTAGTGCACCAGCCGGACGTTCTCGTGGCTCTGGACGATCCGGGCGAGCGCGGCCATCGCGGCACCCTGGATCAGGCCCTGCATCGACCAGAAATCCTGCTCGTCGACGGCAGGTCCTGCGATACCGGCCGTCTCCAGGAACCGTCGAGCTTCCCTTGCGTCCTGCTGGCCGGACCAGCCCAGCCGCCGGAAGCTGTCCGCTGTTGCTGCCGGATGGCGTAGCAGAATCAGGCAGCGGGCCCGAAAGGCCTTCAGCAGCCAGTCGGCCGCAAAGGGATTGACCTCCTTGATGACGACTCTTTTGCCACGGCGACATGAGAGCGCCCACTGGGCGGGCATGCGGACAACGCCGGAGATGAAGTCGGGGATGCCGTGGAAGGCCAGCCGGGCGCGAAACGCCTCCCTGGCCGAGACGTTGTCGGCAGTCAGGAAGCGCAATGCGCCCTGCGCCCCGTCGAACTGCAGGGCATGCTGGGTCAGGGGCTCGCGGAGATAGAGGGCATTGCCCGCATGACCCAGAATGTCACCGGCCCAGCTCGAGCCGCTGCGTGGGAGCGAAAGAATCAGCAGCGGCGGAGCCTGTGGTGGCACCAGGCGACCGATCCAGCGGCTCGCCACGCCGAGGCCAGCCCAGTCCACCGGGCTCGGGGAAGCCGGCAGCAGCCGGCCCAGCAGGGGCAGGGTGCGCAAGGCCATGGTCAGAAGCATCCGGCCCGATGGGCCCGGCTGGGGGGGCAATAGGCTGGGCGGAAAGGGTGCGCGGGCATGGACAATGATATGGGCAGCATCGGCTCGCCAGTATACTCAGAGGTGGCATGGCAAGGCGACCTTCCGATCGGGGATCTCGCCGGGACCATGCCCCGTATGGACCGACTGCTTTCCGGCGTGGTTCGCACGAAGCCCAGGCGGCTGGTAGCATGCCATGCTCGCAGGCTTCGGGGAGGTCGTCAGTGTCGTACAGGCAAGCGCCAGGACCGGTGTTCATTGTGGGCGCACCCCGCTCGGGAACGACCCTGTTGCAGTTCATGCTCAGATCGCATCCCGATCTGTCGTTGCCCACGGCCGAGAGCCATTTCATCATTCCGCTGTGGCGGCGACGGGCCGAGTTCGGCGACCTCTCTACCCGTGACGGGGTCAGGAGGGTCCTGGCAGAGATGCAGCGGTTGCGGCCGCGCTTTCTGGCCGAGGATCTGCACGGCGTGCGCTTCGATGTCGAGGCGCTGGCTGCGCGATTTCACCAGGAGGGCCGTGACAGCATACCGGCCCTGATCGACGGGCTGTTCGCGGCCAATGCGGCGGGCGAGGGCAAGTCACGCTGGGGGGACAAGACCCCCTATTATGTCCTCCACCTGCCACTGCTGGCCGAGTTGTTTCCGGATGCCCGCTTTGTTCACATCATCCGCGACGGCCGGGATGCCGCCCTGTCCATGCGGGCTCGGGCCAGGGACCTCAATGTGTACAACCTTTATCACGCCGCCAAGATCTGGGAACAGTACGTCGAGGCGGGCCAGACCGAGGGTGCCCGGCTCGGCCCGCAACGTTACTTCGAGCTTCGCTACGAAGATCTACTGAGCGACCAGGAGGGCAGCGTACGGCGTATCTGCGAATTTCTCGACCTCCCTTTCAGTTCGGCGGTGATCGAGTTCCGCAAAGCGCGCGCCGAGGGGGGCAAGACTCCCCTGCTGGCGCGTGACATCGATGCCGGCAACGCGGAGAAGTGGCGGCAGCGGATGACACCCCGGCAGCTGGCACTGTTCGAGGGTGCGGCAAAGGATACCCTGCTGCGCAATGGTTATCCGCTGGCCACCCCGGCACGGCGGCCGCCATTGCCGGTCCGGGCCGCCCTGCGGGCGCACAACCGCCTGCTGCGCTGGATCAATATCCGCGTCAACGGCTGACGCCGTCTCCTCCCTTTCCCAGCAGCCGGTCGTAGACGGCCTGTACCCGATCGGCGTGGGTCTCCACCGCGAAGGTGGCGAGGGCATGCTCGCGTGCTGCAGCGCCCAGCCGGTGACCCAGTCCGGGGTCGTCGTGCAGGCGGCGGATGCACCGGGCCAGGTCCTCGGCATCACCCGGCCGGAACAGCAGGGCCGTGCGTTCGTGCTCGGCCATTTCCCTGGCGCCGCCATGGGCAGGAGCCACCAGCGGCCGGCCCAGAGCCAGTGATTCGATGACCACCGTCCCGAGCGGTTCGGGCGAGGTGGAGGCAGACACGACCACGTCCAGGCTGTTGTAGACCTCGGGCATGTTCGACTCGTGTCCGGTGAACAGGACCTGCCCCCCGAGTCCCTCCTCGCGTACCCGCTGGTGCAGTTTCTGTTCGTATTCCCGGCAGTCATCCGGGGTGCCGCCGATGATGGCCATGCGCAGTTCCGGCGCGAGGTCTGCCAGCCGCTTCGCTGCGTCGAGAAACAGTTCCTGCCCCTTCCAGGGGATCAGCAGCCCGACCAGTCCCACCACGAAATCGTCCTCGCCGAGGCCGTGTCGGCGGCGGAAGGCCATGCGATCCGTGTCCAGCGGCAGGGCATCCAGTTCGATGCCGTCGTAGATCACGGTGCGCCGTTCCTCGGGCACGCCCAGCCGGCCGATGCCTTCCGAGATCCAGTGCGATACCGGGATGAAGTGGTCCGGCAGGCGGTAGCTCCAGCCCATCATCCGGGAGCCGCTCTGGTCGCCGCGCACATGCTGAACGGCGGGAATGCGCAATATCCGCGCCACCAGCAGCGCAGCACGATTGCACAGGGGCTCGTTGTTGGCGTGAATCAGCGCGGCGCGGGCACGCCAGGATGTCCACAGCAGGCCGAGGAAGAAGGGCAGGAAGTTGGCGACATCATCGAGCCGGGCCAGCAGCTGGTTGAGCACCGCGCCTGCCAGCGGCCGGTCCAGCCAGCCGGATTCGGCCAGCCGGCGCCGCATGCCCACCACGTCGAGGTGGCGATCGGGGATGTGGCGCCAGTCAGCCTCGGCACTGATGCCCTCGTACTCGGGTCCGGTGCGGCCGGTGACCACCAGCGGCCGGTAGCGGGCCGGGTCCAGGTTGCGCACCAGGTGGCGCATGCAGATGGCGGCGCCGCCGTAGCCGATGCCGTTTTCGACATAGACCACGGTGCGCGGTGTCGGGCTCTGGCTCATGAGTCTCCCTTGAGTGTTCGGCGGGCGCGGCGCAGACCTTCGGTCAGCGGCGGGGGCAGGGCGGCCAGCAGCCAGAAGACCGCAGCGCGCGGCGAGGGCCGGCTGCGGAAACTGGCGGCGAAGGCGCGACGCGCCTCGTCACGCTCGTCGTGATTCAGGCGATGGTAGCCCAGAACCCAGCAGGCGCGCGCGATACCGGCCTCGATGTCGATGCCCTGTTCCTCCAGCGCGGGCTGCTCGAAATCGCGCAGCGACTGCATCACCCGCACCAGATCGCGCAGCATGGGTGCCTCGTCGCGGGTGGCATTGGCACCGTGCTGCCGGCGCAGCATCATGACCTCGGGCAGCATGACGATCGGGTGCTGCAGCGCGATGCGTACCCAGAGTTCCAGATCCTCGCCATAGCGGATGTCCGTGCGAAAGCCACCAAGCGCCCTCAGGATGTCGCGCCGGGCCAGTACCGTGCCGGTGGGAATGAAGTTCTTTTCCAGCAGCCGGGCGGCGGCGCGGGGCACCGGGTGCTCGTCGAAGGCCTCGCGCAGGCCGTGCCGGGCGAGGACGGAGTCGCATATGACGGCATCGTGGGCGTCGATTTCACGCATGTCGCCGGCGACGAGCGCTACGTCGGGATGTCGGGCCAGCACCGCGAACTGGCGTTCGAGGCGGTCCGGAAGCCACTGGTCGTCGGCATCCAGGAAGGCAATCCAGTCGCCGCCGGCTGCCTCGATGCCGCGGTTGCGGGCGGCGGAAGGCCCCTGGTTGGACTGTTCGATCAGGCGGATGCCCTCGCCGAGCGCGCGCACCCGCTCCGCGGTGTGGTCGCGGGAGCCATCATCGACCACGATGATTTCGCTGACCGGCACCGTCTGGGCACGGATGCTGGCGATGGCATCGGCGATGAAACCGGCGCTGTTGTACGCGGGGATGACGGCGCTGATGCGCGGTGGCGGGGATTCAGGCAAGGGGTGACCTCGGGCAGTGCTCAGCGCCACTCGAACTCGACGACATTGGACAGTGCACTCAGGTTACGGTCCGAATCCCAGCTGCACAAGGCGATGTACCAGGTTCCGGGCGGCAACTCGGCCAGCGGCTGGTCCCGGTCCAGCCCGAACCAGGTGTGCGGCCGGATGTGGGTGAGGCGAAAGCGTTCGCGGGTCCCGGCCGGACCGGGCAGGGGTTCGCCGGCGACATGCTCCGCCATCCAGAAGGCGTTCACCCGATGCCAGTCGGGATGGGCGCGGGGCTGGTCCGGGTCCTCGCCCTGCACGCTCTTCGGGTCGATCTCGTAGCGGTCCTTGCGGCGCCGGCGTTTTTTCTGGTCACCCAGAACCTGGTTTTCTACCTCGGCCACGATGCGGGCCTTGGCAGCGGCACGATCCGGATGATCGGTGGGTGCCCAGGCCACGATGGGCTTGCGGCTGATCTTCACGAAATAACGGCTGGCGCGACCGCTCGGGCCATCATCCGCGGGACTGGTCCAGGTCAGGGTAACGCCGTTGTCGGTCACGGCCTCGACAGCGAGATCGGTGACGTGTTCGGGTGGCCGATGGCTGCGTTTCGGCCGCACCTTCTGTTCCCAGGCCAGCGTCTGTGTGAACCAGCTCGGACTTTGGTTGCGAAACTGCTCGAAGGCGCGGTAGCGATCCAGCAGTGCCTGCCAGCCGCTGTAGTGGAACAGCACCGGCCACATCTGTACGTGGCGGTCGTGACGCTGAGGGTTCAGGGCGCGCGGCCCGATGCCGAGCAGGGCATTGGGCATGTGAGTGATCTGGTTGACCATGGCAAGGCGGGGATAGAAGATCACGTGATGGGCGAAATAGTCGCCCTGACCCCAGAGCCCGTCGAGGATGCGCTCGTCGTCGTAATGCTTGTAGGCCTCGTGCAGGGCCAGCGTGCCCTGCGCCTCCATCCAGGTCTTGGCCCAGGAGGTGTAAATCTCCTCGTCAGCTCGCAACAGATCCAGGTCGACATGGTTGCTGACCCGCCGGGCGAGCGAATCCGGCAGAATGCGGAGCAGTGCCCCGGGCGCCACATCCCAGCGGGTCAACTGACCGTGCCGGTGGCGCAGCAGCGCCAGCATGCGCCGCAGTTGCCAGCGGGCATAGAGATCCATGACCGGGCTGCCGGTGGCCTGCAGTCCGGCGAGATTCGTATAGAGCATCCAGCTGTAGACACGGGCATAGTGCCCCCGGCGCATGGCCTCGGGATCCCGCTCGAACAGGGTCACATCGTCGAGCGGCCGCGTCTCGCCGCGGAACAGGTGGCGGTGCTGAAAATTCAGATCCCAGTTGACGAAGCCATGGATGCTGTCCAGCGCGCGCCGGTCGCCGGTGAGATAGTAGTACTCGAAGATCTGGAACAGCGCATAGTGTTCATGGTCGGGCAGCCACTTGTAGCGATTGAAGTAGCTGGTCCCGCCGAGCCGTGGCCCCTGTTCCGGCTGCGCCTTCGGACCGAGGCCCCAGAGGCGGAAGTCCTTGGGTCCGAAGGCGGTGAGCCGGTTCCAGGCGGCGAGTTGCCGATCCAGAGCCTTCAGTCGTTCCGCGCCCTCGCCGAAGCGCAGCCGATTGTCGCGGTAATGCCAGCCGGGGTTGTGCGAGATCAACCAGCGGCTGGTCGCCAGATCGTGCTCGAACTCGATCGGGTCACCGCTCGCGAGCGCGTCCAGCCAGGCCGAGTTGAGGCTCTCGTGATGGCCGCCGGAATTGTAGCCGCGCGCATTGCCGAAGCGGCGATAACCCGCCAGTTCCGGGACCCAGTGGCCATCCTGTGCGCGACGTTTGCGCAGGCGGACATCGCTGGCTTCGGGGCTGAACTCGAAGTACCAGACCTCGCTGTCCGCGTACCAGGCATTGGGTGCGCGCGCGAACAGCGGATATTCGAACGCCAGCGCATAACGATGCGCGGCCTCCGGATCCATGGGGCCGTCGGAGAGGAACAAGAGCAGGTCGTTCAGGGTGCGTTCGCCAAAATCCAGGTCATAGGGTTCCGGCGCCGCGGGATCACGGGCATGGAAGGCGGCCGCCAGGCGGCCATTGCGCAGACGCAGTGCACGCGGTCCCTCCTGCCAGATATAGCGCAGGGTCACGCCTACGCTGCCCCGGGCAGAGCGGGCAAGCAGATACCGCAGCGGACGATCCGACGCCCGGGTGCCGCCGTCCGCGGTCAGGACCAGCTGGCCGGGCCGGGCAAATTGCTTGCGGCCCTGACGGACCTCGCGCGGCATGCCCTGCAGCGCCTCGAGGTCGCGTGCGACCAGGGTCACGGCCTCCTCTCCGCGCCCGACGACCGCTTCCACTGTATCTCCCAGCGCCAGCGGCAGCTCCAGGCGCGCCTCGCTGAACGGATACATCCATTGCGGCTGGCGCGGTTCGGAATTCTCCAGAGAGGATTCGATGCGCACCAGGGGGCTGTTGGCGTGAACATGGAGGCGCGTGGTGTGGCGATAGAAGCCGGGCAGTGGCGGGCTGCCGTCGCGCGGCAGGAAGTCGCCTTCCAGGCGCACGACCAGATGCAGCGGCCCTTGCTGCTCGATTTCCAGGTTCTCGACCCGGGCCCGGTAGTCACGGGCGGGGATGCTCGCGCGTTCCTCGCTGACATCACGGCTCCAGCCGTGGGTATTCCAGGACTTGCCGGTGAAATGCCGGAAACGGTCGACAGCCTGACCGGTGAGCACCAGTCCGCCGTCGGGGGCGGTGTCCAGCAGTGCCCTGCCACGATAGCGGATCCGTCCCGGAGAAACGCCCTGGCCGGGTTCCAGGTCCAGTTGCAGCAGCCCGTTGTCGATCGTCAGCCCCTTGGCGGTGCGGCTGACCCGGATGCCGGGCCGCAGGGGGGTACCGTCGCCGGCATTGTCGAGGAACAGCCGCTTGCGTTCGTGGGCCGCGATGTCGAGTTGACAGTCCAGCAGCAGCCAGCGCACCGAATCGTCGCGGGCCGCGTGGCGGCTCAGGACATGAAATTCGCAGGGAACCGCCCGGCCCTGTTCATCCGTAACCCGCAGACGGTCGGTCCTGTCCAGCACGCCGGGCGGGAAGGGCACGCCGCTGGTGAAGGGCCAGCGCTCCCGGTCGACTCCGGCGGTCTCGCGGACCTCCAGCGGCAGGCGGAAGTGCCGGCCGTCCCAGTCGTAGTCGGCGCGGTCGCGACGCAATGCGGCCTGCGTCGCCGTGACCGCCAGCAGCAGACAGACGAGCAAGGGGATACGGGCGCGCAGGGTCACGGAACTGCCCCCCGGATCAGCCTGGCCTGGATCAGCCGGTCGGCCCCCCTGCGTTGCTCGAACACCAGCAGCGCAGTCTTGCCGCGCCCCGCCAGGACGGGGTGTGATGGCAAGGCCTCGCCCTGGTGCAGGACCGGCCAGTCGCCGTCCACGAGCAGGCGACGGCCTTCCCGGTCGATAAAGTTGCCGATGATGCGCCGGGCATGAATCGATCCGGCGCGGCTGTCTCCGACTGCTGCGACCAGAAAACCTGCACCGAACGCAGTGGCGGCCACCGGTCCTTCCATGCCCAGCGCGGCCCGGAACAGGCTGAAGACCCGGCTCGGATCCCAGCCGGCGCCGAATTTGCGCGGCTCCGTGTTCGGATTCGGCAGGAAGGCGAGCCGATCAGCGGGAAGGATTGCACCGGACACATGGCTGTTGCCGCGGTTGATGATGCTGCGCCCGGTCAGGAGCACGCGGTCCCCGTTCCGCGCCAGGCCGCCTTCGTTCCTTGCCAGGCCGTTCGACGGCGCGGCGCTGACAGCCGTTGCCACCAGCCGGTCCCCGCGCAGTTCCAGCCGTGCCACGCGGCGGGTGATGCCGCCGCGATTCCCGGGCGCCCAGTTGGCCTCGTCGTGCCAGGTCAGGAACCAGGCGCCACCCTCCGGGTCGGTCTCGATCACCTCCGCGCGTCCCCCCGTGAGCACGAGGGCATCCTGCTGGCCCGCGCGCAGCGGCTGGCGCCCCGTGCCCCAGCCCGGTGTGTAGCCATGCCAGTCGGCGGCATCGGGTGCCTGATTGAGGACGGGGCCCAGAAACCGCACCTTGCCGGCAGGAGGCACCAGCGCCGCATGCAGCCGATAGAAACCGTGGTCATCGGTTTGCTGCCAGACCACCAGGAAACCGCGCCTTCCCGCCGTTGCCGCCACCGGGAGCGCGGCATTCGCAGAGCCGGTCGCCAGGACCAATCCGCACCCGGGATGCGGCTCGCCGCCGGCATCCAGCCGCGCGGCATAGACATCCCAGTCGTGCCCATTGCGGAAGTCCTGCCAGACCACCAGTCCCTGACGGCCGTTGCTCGCCAGCCGGGGGTGTTCCTGACTGCCGGCGGCATCGCACAGGGTCGTCACCGGCCGGCGCGGATTCGCGCTCGCATCCAGAACCTGGAGTTCGAGGCCGGCACCCGGGCCGCCCGCGTGATCCTGCCCCCTTTGCCAGACCACGACATAACCCTCATGCAGGGCAACGACGTCCGGGCTGTAATGCAACCCCCGGGGGGCGCCCAGGGTGACGGGTGCGGAGACGGACACCAGGGGAGGCGCCGCGCCGATGCCGGCCGGGAGCAACCCCAGCAGCAGGGACAGCAGCCGGACCTTCTGCATACTCATCGGGAGGGTGCTCTCGCTCGCTCAAGACGGTAGATTCGCGTGGGCAGCAGCCCGACACCGGCATGGTACTGGGTCATGCCGCGCCAGGGATAGAGAAGGCCGTAAAGGCCGCCGCGGCGGTCGTTGCCGAGGAGGTGGCAGTTCATGAACACGGTCAGCTTTCCATGTGGCCGGAGCTGGCCGTCGATGCCGGGCTCGAACAGTGCCGGACCGCGGCTGCGATTGGGGTGTACGCTGGCATGGTCCCAGCGCCCGTTTCGCATCAGAGTGGCGGTGAATGCCGCCATGTCGAACGGGATCCTGCGGATGTCGTATTCGTCGCCACCGGACAGGTAGAGCGCCGGGGCCTGCATGTCCATGGCCAGGCCGGAGGGCGTGTTGATGTAGGCCTGCAGGGGCGTGGTATCGCCGAGTTCGAGCGGCTTGCGCCGGCCGACCACCCTGCCGGCGACGTGGGTGGCGCGGCCGTCCTGCACACGAATCACGACGTCCGGGCTCCGGGACATGAAATAGACCCGGCCTGCTGCATCGGTGCCGCCATGCACAATATGCAGGGTTGGTGGTTTGCCCGGACGGTGCGCGGTGCTCTCCGGCCAGTCGGCGACCCGGGTGATGCGCGAGCCGTCGGGCGAAACCCGGTAGGCTGCGTGATAGCTGCCCACCCAAAGATACCCGCTGCCATCCACGGCAATGCCCACTGCCGAGGGCAGCAGGAAGTCCCGGGGCCGGGCGCTTTCGCCCAGGCGCAGCCGGGTGTTGCCCCCGCCGACCCAGCTCTCGGTGAACCAGCCCCGGTCGGTGCGATAAAGCCGTCGAATGCGGTTGTTGCCGTCGTCGAAGACGAATACCTGGTCGTCACCGCAGGTCATGTCGAAGGCGCCCAGGTAGCCACCGTGCCCCAGCCGGAATTCGGCCGATTCGCCTGGTCCTTCGTGATAGCCGGGGCGACCGCTGCCGGCGACGTGCCGGCGCAGGCCATCGGGCTGGATGATGTCGATCCAGTGCTCGCCGGCGATGAAACGGTTGCCTTGCCCATCCTCGCATACCACCAGCCCGCCACCACCGGAAGCCGCAGCCGGACCGGTTTCGGGGCCGCCTCCGAGGGGCTGGGTGAAAGGGGCGAGCACCCAGCGCTCGTCCGGCGGCTCGGGGGTCGCCGTGGCCAGCGGCAGCCAGAGCAGCGCACACAGCAGGAAGGCAGCGCGATCAGTGCTGTGCATGGGCCGCGGCGGGATCGACCCGCAGGGCGAGGATCCGTACCGGGTGCCGCCAGTTGCCGGTCACGAGCAGCACGGCATCCAGGCCGGGATCGTAGGTCATCATGAAATTCATCTCCTGCGGCGGCAGCTCGGCCCCGCGAAGCCGAATGTAGCGGTCGGCGTCCGGGTCATAGAGGAAGGTCAGGCTGCGCCTCGGCTTCTCGACCAGCTTGCGGCGGCCGTTGGGCTTCAGCACCGTGGCGTTGTCGTCGATGACCAGCACGTACAGACCGGCGCGGCTGGCGAAGGCGGCCGGGATGTGCTGGTCGTGGGGCGCGGCATCGCCGCCCGGGGTGCGGCGTTCCCAGCGGCCGTCGGTGGCCGGCGCCGACCCGGGGTGATAGATCCAGACCTCGTTGGTGAGCCGGGAGTGCCCGAACAGGGCGAACTGCCGACGGCGGTCGTCATGGACCAGGGTGGAATGGCCGATGGGCGGTGGCTTGTCGCCGACCTTGCGCCAGCCGCCGTGCTCCGGGTCGGGTTCCCACAGGCCGAAGCGGCCCAGCACCGCAATGGAGCGCGCACTGTCCCAGGCCGAAACCGCATTGAAGAGGCGCGGCGTATTCGCGGTCGGCGGATCGAACTGCCAGCGCAGAGTGCGCAGGTCGAAACGCCACACGGGATTGCTGCGGTAAGGGTGCTTCTTGCCCTTCGGATTGTGGCCCGGATCGGCAGCCACGATCAGCTGGTCGTGGACGGGGTCATAGACCAGCCCGTCGTAGGTGTGCATGGCCCAGGGCCGGGGCGCGCCGGGCTCGCCGGCCACCGGCACACCGTCGGCAGTGACGCGGTAACTGGCCGGCCTGGAAGGTGGGCCGTCCAGCCGGTGCCAGCGGCCGTCGGCGAGATCGCAGGCCCAGACGCTGTTGTCCCAGTGCCGGCCGTGGGTATCGGAACCGAATACCAGCAGGCGCCGGCGGCGGCTGTCGTAGGCCAGCCCCGCGTGCTGCGGGCGCTTGAAGCCGTTGGCCTCGGTCGGCAGCGGGGTCCAGCGATTGGCCGGCAACGGCTCTGCCGCACCGCTCGGCGCGGGAGTCACGGACATCAGCAGGAACAACAGCAGTGGACGCAACATCCCTCCGATCCCTTGTCTCGGCGCGCTCCATGCGAACGGCCGCAGTCTAGCACAGGGCGGTGATGCGCAAGCGGCTTGTGATGGTGCAAGCCTGCCGCTTATGCTGGCGGTCCCGCGTCGCGCATGCAGTGGAAGTTCCGCCCCATGTCAGAGCCCGAGTCCCGCCTCGTCGTCATCGCCGGCTCAGGCCGTTCCGGTACGACCTTCCTGGCCAAGCTCTTCGACAGCTCGCCGGAGGTACTCTACCGGCACGAGCCCGACTCCGTGCTGCGGCGGCCCGAGATTCCCTTCCATCCCGACGCGGGGGATGTCGAGGCCCATGCCGATGCCATGCGCGACTATCTCGGGGCGCTGATGGCCGCCAACCAGGCCCGCTGCGCGGCAACCACGCCGACCTTCCCGAAGTCGTTTCGCTCGCCGGCCGGAAACTGGCTGCATCGGGCCCTGGTCTATGGCAGCAAGCTGCCGCCATGGGGAAAGGATCCGGCGTTGCGCGTCCCGGATTGCCTGCGGATGCCGCCGCCGGTGACCGTCATCAAGACCGTCGATTCGCTGTGCCGGCTGCGGCTGATGGCGCGTGCCCGTCCCGATGCCCGTTTCCTGCACATTGTTCGGCATCCCTGCGCGGTGGCCGCTTCGGTGGCGGAAGGCCATCGCCTGGGACTGATGAAGGGGGGTGCCTTTCTGGATGCCGTGTTCGCCATGCCCGAGGCGGCGGGCTACCCCTTCGACAAGGCGGACATCGCAGCGCGTTCACCGGCGGAGCAGGTGGCCTTCAAGTGGATGGTGCAGAACGACAAGACCCATGCGGAGATGGCCGGTGGTGACAGCTACCGACTGGTGTCCTACGAGCGGTTGTGCGTGACTCTGCGCGCCGAGCTGACCGCCCTGTTCGCGCATGCCGGCGTGGCCGGGAACCCGCAGACGGATCGATTTCTCGATCGGCTGGAACAGACGCGCAGCGCAGGCAGGCGCTACTTCAGCGTGGTGCGCAACCCGCGCTCCGGGCTGTTCAAGTGGCGCCAGCGGTTGCCGGCGGGAACGGTCGCGGCCATAGAGGCCATGGTGCAGCACTCGGCGGTCGGGCGCCTGTGTCTGGCGGCCGCGGCAGAGGCCGAGCGGGCGGTTGACGCGTCCGCGGGCTGCTCGTGAGAATGGCCGCCATGAAGATGCGGTGGGTGGTGGCGATTCTGGCACTGCTGATGCTCTCGGTGCCGGTGCCTTCGGTGGTCCAGGCCGGCTACCCGGAAGCCATTGAGCGCGCTCGCCCCGCGGTCGTGGGTGTGGGTACACTGCAGCCCACCCGTCGGCCGCCGGCGCTGTTCCGGGGCACGGGCTTCGTGGTCGGCGACGGACGCACGGTGCTCACCAATGTGCACGTGCTGCCCGAAAGCCTCAATGAACGGAAGCGTGAGACTCTGGTGGTCTTCTCCGGCCGCGGAGCGGATTCGCGTATGCACGCCGCTCGGGTGCTGGCGCGCGATCCGGACCACGACGTGGCGGTGCTGGCCATCGAGGGCGGGCCGTTGCCGGTTCTGCCGCTGGGTGACTCGGAGCGGGTGCGGGAGGGCGACCTGTTTCTGATCACGGGCTTCCCCATCGGCACCGTGCTGGGCCTGTTCCCGGTGACCCACCGGGCCATGGTGTCGGCGATCTCGCCGATCGCGATTCCGGCCGGAAGCGCCCGCCAGCTCAACGGCCGCCGCCTCAAGCAGCTGCGCGACCCCTTTCCGGTATTCCAGCTCGACGCCGTGGCCTATCCCGGCAACAGCGGTTCCCCCTTGTACGATCCGGAAACCGGCCGGGTGGTGGGTATTCTCAACATGGTCTTCGTCAAGGAATCCAAGGAAAACATCCTCAGCCGGCCCAGCGGCATCGCCTATGCCATCCCCATACGGCATGCGCGCAGGTTGCTGGAGGGACTGCGCTGATGTCAGGAATTTTTACATACCTTGTCCGTCGGCAGTGCGTGCCCTTGAACGCAGGTGGTGCAACATGCGGATAAAACTGATAGTTTTGTCAACAGGCACGGCTTGTGCATCCCGAATGGGGAAAAGGACTCAGCGAAGCGCGGCGACCGGAAGGTCGTTCGCGGCGTTGTAAAATTCACGAACACCGCAGAGATCGGGAAACGACATGACGGACAAGAAGACACCGGAGCACCCGACCCAGGACCAGGCCGCGAGCACCGAGCGTGGTGCCGGCGGGACGACCCGTCGCCGCCTGATCAAGACAGCGGTCGTTGCGGCCCCTGTCATGCTGACCGTCGCCAGCCGGCCGGCACTGGCGGGATCCAAGTGCACCCTGTCCGGCATGATGTCCGGCAACATGTCCGGCCCGGAGGAAATCTGCGAAGGGTGCACGCCCGGCTACTGGCGCCAGCAGCAGCATTTCGGAAGCTGGACCAGCCCCTACAGCCCGACCGATCCCAAGACCCTGTGGACGGACGTGTTCCCGGCCTTCCCGGGCATGCCCGCTGACCTCACCCTGATCGATGCCCTCTGCCTGAAAGGCGGCAACTACAATGCCCTGGCGCGCCATGCCACGGCCGCCTTGCTCAACGGGGCCTACAACCGCGCCAACCCCGGTGGCCTGAACTTCGGTTATACGGACCAGGATATCATCGATCTCTATACCGCCGACTACCTCACCGATGTCGAGGGCCTCAAGAACGCCTTCGCCCAGCTCAACGAGCGTTTCTGCCCGCTGGGTAACGATCCGGGCGATGGCGGCGGTACCGGCCCCGGCTGCACCAAGACCACGGGGAAACCGACATATTAGAAACAACCGCGTTCGCCGGGCATCAATCATTCCGCCCGGCGGCGGCGTGCCTGATGCCGACCTGGTACATGCTTCGGGGGCAAGCTGGTGACATCGCGGCCACATTCCGCACTCGATCGTTTCGACCGCTGGACCGCACGCGATCTGCCCCTGCATATCTACCGTCATGACGAGGAATGGGTCTGCTTCCAGGCCCGTTCCGGTGACACCCATCTGTTCGATCTGCTGCCCGGGACCCTGCTGGAGCTGCTGCGCGAGGGCGCTTTCAGCAGCGGTGAACTGGCCCGCGAACTCAGGGCGCGCTTCGATTTCGAGGAAGGTTTCGATCTCGCCGAATACATCGACGAGGTGCTGTGGAAGTTCGAGCAGCATGCACTGATCCGGCCGGTCACATGAAGGTTCGCGACCTGTCCCCGGACGGATTGCGTGATCGGCTGGCCCATGGCGCCCTGGTGCTGCCCATCGGCCCCTTCCGGATCGCCGTCACCACCAGGCTGCCCGATGTCGCGGAGGCTATCGGACGCCTGTATGCCGATTATCCGCTGCTGCCTTCCGGTGAATTCGTGGACTTCCCGGTGGCCGTTGCTGCACCTGGCGGCGTGCGTCGCTGGCTGCGGCCGCAGGTTCAGTTTCTGTTCGATGGTCTCGCACCCTTTCGCCCCCTGCCACGCGCCCAGGCCTATCCGGCGCTGGAGTGGGGGTTGAACTGGTGCCTGGCCCAGCACACGGCCCGCTACCTGGTGCTGCATGCGGCGGTCATCGAGCGCGACGGCCAGGCGGTGATCCTCCCCGGACCGCCGGGGTCGGGCAAGAGCACCCTGTGTGCCGGCCTGGTCGAGCGCGGCTGGCGACTGCTGTCGGACGAGCTCACCCTGCTGCGGATGGACGATGGCCGTATCGATCCGGTGCCGCGCCCGGTGAGTCTCAAGAACGAATCCATCGAGGTCGTCCGGCGCTTCTCGCCGGAGGCGGTCATCGGCCCCGCCTGCGCCGATACCCTCAAGGGCACCGTGGCCCATCTGAAGCCGCGGCGCGAGGCCATCGATCGCATGGCCGAACCGGCGGAGGCCGCGCATGTGGTCGTGCCGGTGTACGCGGCGGGGCAGCCGGCGCGCTTCAGGCCCCGGTCGCGGGCGCACACCCTGCTGCACCTGATCGACAACGCCTTCAACTTCAATCTCCACGGGGTCGCCGGATTCGAGCGTGCCTGTGCGCTGATCGATGCGGTCAGCTGCCAGGAGTTCCACTACGGCCGTCTCGAAGACGCCCTGGTGGCCTTCGATCGCCTGTGCCAGGGCGAGGCGGAGGCGAGGGCGTCATGAGGGTGCAGCGCCCCTTGCTGCTGGAGGCGTTGCTGTCGCCGGAGAAGGCGGCCGCGCTGGAGCCCGCCGGCTGGGACCTGCTCGTTCGCCAGGCGCGGCGCGCAGGCCTGCTGGCACGACTGGCGAGCGTGCTGGAGGCGGCCGGCATCCCGGTGCCGCCCGAGCCTGCGGCTCATCTGCAGTGGGGCGAGGCGGCTGCGAGGCACCACGCCCAGGTCATCCGCTGGGAAGTGGATCGCATCCTGCTCGCACTCGCCGAGCTGGACATCCCGGTGCTGCTGCTCAAGGGCACGGCCTATCTCATGGCCGAGCTGCCTGTGGCCGAGGGCCGGGTGTTCTCCGACGTGGACATCCTGGTGCCCAGGGCGTCACTGGCCGCGGTCGAGCGCGCGCTGTTCTTCGCCGGCTATGTAAGCAACCACTCAGACCCCTACGATCAGCGTTATTACCGGACCTGGATGCACGAGTTGCCGCCGCTGGCGCATGCCAAACGGCGCACCCTGCTGGACGTTCATCACAACATCGTCCCGGACACGGCTCGGACACCGGTTGCCGTCGCTCCGCTGTGGCAGGAATCACTGCCGCTGGCATTGCCGGATGACACGGCGCATGGTGTGGATGTGCGCGTGCTCCAGCCGGCGGACATGGTGCTGCACAGCGCAGTACACCTGTTCAACGAGGGCGAGTTCGGGCATGGCCTGCGGGATCTGCTGGACATGGATGGCCTGCTGAGGCATTTCAGCGCGGAAGACAGTGACTTTTACGTCCGGCTCGGGGAGCGGGCGCGCGTGCTCGGCCTGGAACGACCGCTGTACTATGCCATGCGCTATCGGGAACGGCTGCTGGGCCGCGCGCCGCCGGCGTCCTTGCGTCTGGCGCTGGACAAGTCGGCACCCTTTGCCCTCGGGGTGCTCGACAGCCTGTTCGACAGGGCCCTGCTGCCCGAGCACGAGAGCTGCAGCGATGCCCGCAGTCCGCTGGCGCGCTGGCTGCTCTACGTGCGGGGGCACTATCTGCGCATGCCGCTGCACCTGCTCATCCCCCACCTGGCGCGCAAGGCGGTGCGCGGGGAGACCTGAGGGCCTGCCGGGGTCCTGGCCTCAGCCATAGGCCTCGCCGCGCGCCAGCTTCTTCTCCCATTCCAGCGAGGTACGCACGATCAGGTCCAGGTCATCGTATTTCGGCGCCCAGCCAAGCAGTGCGCGGGCCTTGTCGGCCCGGGCGATGAGAATGGGGGGATCACCGGGACGACGCGGTGCCTCCTCGACGGCAAGGGGGTGGCCGGCGACTCGTTCGACGGCCTCGATCACCTCGCGCACGCTGTAGCCATGGCCATAGCCGCAGTTGAGCGTCACCGACTCGCCGCCGCCGCGCAGGTGATCCAGTGCCTTGAGATGCGCCTCGGCAAGATCCTCGACATGGATATAGTCGCGCACGCCGGTACCATCCGGCGTGGGATAGTCGGTGCCGAACACGTACAGCTTCTCGCGCCGACCGGTGGCCACCTCACAGGCGACCTTGATCAGCAGGGTGGCGCGCGGCGTGGACTGGCCGATGCTGCCGTCGGGGCTGCAACCGGCGACATTGAAATAGCGCAAGGCCACATGGCGCAGCGGCGTGGCCCGGCTGAGGTCGCGCAGCATCCATTCGCTCATCAGCTTTGAGGCACCGTAGGCATTGATGGGCGCGGTCGGGCTCTGCTCGTCGCAGTAGTCGCCCTCGGGGATGCCGTAGACGGCGGCGGTGGAGGAAAAGATGAAATGCTTCACGCCCGCGTCCTGGCAGCAGGCCAGCAAGTTGCGGGTATGGCAGGTGTTGTTGCCGTAATACTTGAGCGGATTCTCCACTGACTCCGGGACCACGGTATGGGCCGCGAAATGCAGCACCGACTCGATCCCGTGCTCGGCCAGCAGTCGGGATACCAGTTCCGGGTCGCCTGTGTCGCCGATCACCAGTTCGGCGCCGGAAACCGCCTCCCTGAAACCCGTGGACAGGTTGTCCAGAACCACCACGCGCTCGCCGCGTGTCACCAGCTGCCGGACCACGTGGCTGCCGATGTAGCCGGCGCCGCCAGTGACCAGTATGCCCCCTGAAGACATGCCTCGATCCTCGTTGTGTCATGCAGTCGCGCTGCATCATAGCATGGGGGAGGATGTCCATGGCTTGCCTGCCTTGGTGCAACAGGCTGGCTTGGCTACAATGCCAGCGGGCCGGCAACCCGGGACCGGTCGCGGGGAGAGGTCATGCGTATCGGATGGATGTTGTTGATGCTGCTGCTGGCAGCGGCCAGCCAGGCGGGCGATCCGCCGCTGGCCCACCAGGGTCGGGTGCAGCCGCTGTCGGCCTGGATCGAGGCCTACGAGCGCTGTCTGGCGCGGCAGGAATATGTGCCGCCGCGTGGCGAGTACGAGAGCCGGGCCGAGTACGAGGCCCGGCTGGCCCGCCTGCACACGGGCTGCGCTGCCGAGGAAGTACTCGACGGGGTCGAGGTCGAGTTCCCCGTATTCCTGGAATACGATCCCGACGAGGAACGCTTCAGTTTTCAGTTTCCCGATGCCGACAGCTTCCGGGTCGACTATCGACCGCTGGTGCGTGATGACTTTCCGCAGCGGCTCGGCAAGCTGCTGGAGGACGAGTGGCACGTGGATGCGCCCACCCCGCGGGCGGTGGTGTACAAGGAATGCCGGCCGCGCAAGCTGCGCATCAACACCGCCTGGTTCGAGCGCGCCGTACCCTATCGCGCGGGACCCTGGCGCGGTTGTTCCACGGCCTACGAGCGTGGCGAGGAATACGGCTGGGAACGCGATCGCAGCGAGTTTCGGGTGGTCGACCTGACGCTTTACGCCTATACGCCCATTCCGCGGGCCCGCGTCCTGCGCGACCAGGAATCGCAGCTTTACTACCGCATACGTGGCCGGCTGACAGTCGACGATCGCGTGCTGCATGCGGAGCAGGCGGCCATCGTCAATCGCGCGCGCGGCGAGGTCCTGCTGCAGATTGGTGACTGATCGCCCCAGCCCGGGTCGCGATCCCTGGCTGCTGGCGGCCTGGCTGGCGCCCTTGCCCCTGTGGGGCATGGGCGTGTTTTGGCTGAATCCCGCTATCGATCCGCTGTGGCCGCTGCACCGGCCGCGGGAGCTGCTGTTCCTGGTGGTGTTCTATCCGGTGGTGGAGGAATGGCTGTTCCGTGGCCTGCTGCAGGGCTGGCTGCTGGAACGTCCGACACTCGCGCGTGCCTGGCATGGCTGGACGGGGGGCAACCTGATCACCGCGCTGATCTTTACCGCGCTTCACTTTCTCACGCATCCGCCGTTGGCGGCCGCGGCCGTGCTGGCACCCGCACTGGTATTCGGTTTCTTTCGTGACCGGTACGGGACGCTGCGCTGGCCGATGCTGCTGCACGGCTGGTACAACCTGGGTTATTTCTGGATCTTCGCCTCGGGCTGAAACGGCTCAGGCCTCGCTCGGTACCCCGCTGTGGATGCCATGGCGCCACCAGATGCGGCAGGCGCCTTCATCGGAGACCATGCAGGGGCCGATCGGGCTGCGCGGATTGCAGCCCTTGCCGTAGAGGCGACACTGGTCGGGGTAGATGCGGCCCAGCACCACCCGCGCGCAGTCGCAGCCCGGCGGCATTTCCCCGGTCCGGCGTCGTTCGGGTTTTTCCGCGAGCGCAAACTGCCGCCGCGCATCGTGGGCGGCGAAGGCCTCGCGCAGGACAAAGCCGGAGTCGGATATCACGCCGATGCCGCGCCAGTTGGCGTCGGTCACCCCGAGGGTTTGCGTCAGCAGGGCTCGGGCGGTGGGATTGCCCCCGGGACGGACCACCTCCGGATAGCAGTTGTCGAGAAAGCACTGTTGTTCGAGCCGCTGCCGCAGCACCGAGTGAATGGCGGCGAGCAGCGATTCCGGCCCGAATCCCGCGACCGCGGTGGGCAGGCCATGGCGCTCGGGCACGAACTGCCATTCCTCCGGCCCCATCACGGTGCTGACGTGCCCGGGCGCGATCAGGGCATCGAAGCCCGGTGTCTCGCTGTCGAGCAGCATGGCGACGGCGGGCCAGGTCAACCGGCCCGACAGCAGCAGGAACAGGTTCCCGGGCAGGCCTTCCGCGAGCAGGGCCGCCACCGGGGCCATGGTGGTCTCGAAGCCGGCGGCGAAGAAGATCACCGGGCGTTCGGGACGGGCAAGGGCGAGCCGTGCGGCCTCGGCCGGCGAGGCGATCGGGCGCACATCGGCGCCGGCGGCACGCGCCTGTTCCAGCGAACGGGGTTCGCCGCGCGGCACGTTCACCGGGACCCGCAGCATGTCGCCGAAGGCGACCAGGATGGCGTCGGTTTCCAGCGCCAGGCGGATGGCCCGGTAGACGTCCTCTTCCGGACAGACGCAGACCGGGCAGCCCGGCCCGGGGATCAGCTCGATGGCGGGGGGCAGGGCATCGCGCAGGCCGGCGAGGCTGATGGACCGCTCGTGACCGCCGCAGACGTTCATGATCCGCACCGGCCCCTGGTCGGGCAGGGCACGGATGCGCTGCAGCCAGTCGCGGGCCTCCTGGTCGTTCATGGCCCCGAAGGCCGTGCGTGCAATTGCGCGCCATCCGGCTGCATGCGCGGCTGCAGGCTGGCGCCCCGGGCACGGGCGTCGGCCAGTTCGGCCAGGCGCGCGTCCAGCCACGCCAGCCAGGCATCCAGCCCCTGGCCGTCGCGGGCCGAGAGCCGCAGCACCGGGGCCGCGTTGGCAAGGTTGCGCAGATGGGCCTCGGCGCGGGCGGGATCGAAGTCGTCGAGTATCGGCAGCAGGTCGGCCTTGCTGACCAGCATCAGGTCGGTGCCGCGAAACATCACCGGGTACTTGGCCGGCTTGTCGTCACCCTCGGTGGCCGAGAGCAGGGTGACGTTGAGGTGATGGCCCAGGTCGAAGCTGGCTGGACACACCAGGTTGCCGACGTTCTCGATGAACAGCAGGTCGATGTCCGCCAGCTCGAGTTCGTGCAGGGCCTGGTGCACCATGTGGGCGTCCAGGTGGCAGGCGGAGCCGGTGGCGATCTGCACCGCCGGCACGCCCTGGGCGCGAATGCGTTCGGCGTCGTTCTCGGTTTCCAGATCGCCCTCGATCACTGCCACTCGCAGACGGCCTCGCAGCGCGCGGATGGTCGCTTCCAGCAGCGCCGTCTTGCCGGAACCGGGCGCCGACATCAGGTTCACCGCGAGCACCCCATGGCGGTCGAAGTGCTCGCGATTGTGGGTCGCCTGATGGTCATTCTGCGCCAGCAGCCCGGACAGCACGTCCAGCGCCGAACCGGCCTCGGGCACGCGGGACAGGGGGGCGTCGGTCTCGACCAGGTGCCGGTTGCCGGGGGTCAGGTTGCAGCCGCAGGTATCACACATGACGAGTGCCTCTCAGTGCAGGGTATCGGGGGGATCGGGACAATCCAGGGCAACGCGTTCCAGCAGCAGTTCGTCACCGCTCAGCAGGCGGGTGCGCCAGTCGCCGCAGGATGCGCACACCAGCCGGTTGGGACCTGCCTCGGTCACCTGTCCGCAGCGATCACACTGGACCTGGATGGCGGGTTCGTGCAGCACCAGCTCCGCGGCCTCGGCCAGGGTACCCGCGCTGGCGACGGCAAAGGCCTGCGCCAGCAGCTGTGGCTCGACACCGGACAGCGGGCCGATCGCCACCTCGATGCGCAGCACGGCGCGTGCCGAGCGTTCCCGCGCCAGGGTTTCCACCTGGGCCACCAGGGCCTGGCATACCGACAGCTCATGCATCCGGCGCGTCCACGCGTTCCAGCATCTCGTCGTACAGGGTCCAGGCGCTGTGCGCCTCGGGTTCCGCGATTTTCTGAATGGCATAGCCCACATGCACCATCACGTAGTCGCCGGCGGCCAGCGGTTCGCCCTGCATCAGGAACAGGCTCACGTCGCGCTCCACGCCTTTCGCGCGGCAGCGTGCCTGAAAGCCGTCGATTTCAATGATCTGCATGGGAATACCGAGACACATCGTGGGCCTCTCGCGGTTGCCCGCCCTACAGTATAGGCCAAGGTCGGGTGTGACCGACGGGCGCCATCGGCGTTGGCTTGATACAGGTCAAGGCGGGTGCTTGACCCTTGCCTGCGACGGTCCATACTGAAATCATCCTGCAACGCTCATGGGGGAGAGTGGGCCGCATGTCAGGAGATCATGGTCGCGGGACCGGCAACAGTCTGTTCCTTGCCGGCAAGGAGTGGGGTGCAGGTCATCCGCCTGGGTGCGGCTCCGGAGCGGGTCGGCGAGGTTCTGCGCACCACTCGCGGGTGTTGTCTGTATTACCCGAGCGGTACATGTCCGTCACTGCGTGGATGAAGAAGGGGCGCAGATGACACTATGTCGACTCCCGGAGGCCGGCGCATGATGACATTGCTTCGCATGCTCTTTGTTGCCCTCGCACTGCTGGTGCCGGGGATGGCCCTGGCGCATGTGTCCGCGGCCGCGCCGTCCGGCCATCTGCTCGCCGGCCTGCTGCATCCCTGGACGGGTGTCGATCACCTGTTGGGGCTGATGACATTGGGTGCGCTGATCCGTTTCGCGGGTGGGGCCGCCGGCCGCTCGCTGCTGGCCATGGCGATGGCCGGCCTCGCCACCGGCATGCTGGCCGGCATCGGCGGGCTGCTGCTCCCGGCCAACGAGACGCTGCTGGCACTGTCGCTGCTGGCCAGCGGGCTCATTCTGCTCCTGGTCGCCGACCGGCCCCGGCGTGGGCTGGGGCTGCTGCTGATGGCCTGTTCGGCCCTGCATGGCTATGTGCATGCCGTCGAGTCCAGCGGCAGCGGCTTCCTGGCGGGGTTCGTGATCAGCAGTGTGACGCTGATCGGTCTCGGCCTGGTGGTTGCCGAGATCAGCATGACGCCGCGGCGTATGCCCGCACGTGTGCTTGGTGCCGGCACCGTGCTGGTTGCGCTGGGCGGCCTGCTGCATCTCTGATCCTGTCCTATGGTCGAACCCGCCGGCTTTCTGACGCGCGAGGGGCTGGAGCGCCTGATCGAGGTCCTGGCACGGCACCATCGGGTGTATGGGCCGCAGGTACGGGATGGCGCCATCGTCCTCGCTCCCCTGGCCCGAGACAGCCGGCTTCCCGTGGGCGTTGCTCTTGATGCGGGACCGGGCCGCGCCGAGCTTCGCCACACCGACAGCCCACGCCAGTTCGACTGGGTGGTTGGGCCGCAGGCGGTCAAGCCGCTGCTGTTCGCACCCATCCAGCCCTTGTGGGGATGGACGCGTGGGGAGGACGGCAGGCTGGCGTTCCGTCCGGTGACACCGGAAGCGGAATCGCTTGCCGTCATCGGGGTGCGGGCCTGCGATCTTGCCGCCCTGCGACTTACCGATGCGCACTTCGTCGAGGGGCCGGCCATCGATCCGCATTACTGTGCCGCACGGGAGGCGTTGTTTCTGGTGGCCGTCAACTGTGCCCGTCCAGCCGCGACCTGCTTCTGCGCCGCGACCGGAGACGGCCCGAGTGCCAATGCCGGGTTCGACCTGCTGCTCGATGAACTGGATGCCGGATTCCTGGTGACCATCGGCAGTGATCGTGGCGCCGAGCTGTTGGCCGACATCGATCTCTCCCCGGTGAGCGAGCAGCAGAGGAAGGAAGCCCGGTTACAGCGTCGACAGGCGGTCGCGGCGCAGACCCGCCGCCTACCAGACGCACCGCTCTCGGGGCTGGCCCGCCAGCGAACCTCGGCGCATTGGGAACGGGTGGCGGAGCGCTGCCTGGCCTGCGGCAACTGCACCGCCGTCTGTCCGACCTGCTTCTGCCACCGCCAGCGGGCCGAGAGCGATCTGGCGGGGCAGGGCGGAAAGACGGATCGGGTGTGGGATTCCTGCTTCAGCCCCGGTCACAGCCTGCTGGGCGGTCGCCCCTTGCGCGGCGATACCGCGGCCCGCTACCGGCAGTGGCTCACCCACAAGTTCTGCGACTGGGAAACCCAGTACGGGCGCAGCGGCTGTGTCGGCTGCGGGCGCTGCATCGCCTGGTGCCCGGTGGGCATCGACGTGACCGAGGAACTCGCCAGCCTGCTGGAGCAACCGTCATGAGCGCGCAGATGCTGGACAGCCGGCTGCCGTGGGTGGTCGAGGTCGTGCACCGGGTGCAGGAGTCGCCCACCATTTTCTCGCTCGCCCTGCGCTTCACCGATGGGGCAGCGCAGGCAGCCTACGGCTTCGATCCGGGCCAGTTCAACATGCTCGCATTGCCCGGCATCGGCGAGGTGCCCATTTCCATCGTCTCGGATCCTGCACACGAGGGCGAGATCCATCATGCCATCCGGGCCGTGGGGAGGGTCACCCATGCCCTGGCAGCACTGCGGCCGGGCGATCGGCTGGGACTGCGCGGGCCCTACGGCCGCGGCTGGCCGCTGGCCGAGGCGGAGGGTCGCGACCTGGTGATCGTCACCGGTGGGCTGGGCTGCGCACCGGTGGTGGCGGTGATCCACTACGTGATGCGCCGACGGGACCGCTTCGGACGGCTGTCGCTGGTGCAGGGCGTGAAACATGCCGATGATCTCATCTGGCGGGCGCAGTACGAGGCCTGGATGAAGATGCCGGACGTGGAAGTGCAGATCGCCGCGGATGCCGCCGGCCCTGACTGGCCCTGGCATGTGGGGCGGGTCACCGAGCTCATCGACCGCCTCAACTTCTGTCAGCGCCATAGCCTGGCCATGATGTGCGGCCCGGAGCCCATGATGCTGGCCGCGGCCGACAGCCTGCGTGAGCGCGGGATCGAAGAATCAGCCATATGGCTGAGCATGGAACGCAACATGCAGTGTGGCGTCGGACTGTGCGGCCATTGCCAGATAGGCCCGCATTTCGTCTGCCGCGACGGCCCGGTGTTCCGGCTCGACGAACTGGCCGGCCTGATCGGCGTGCGGGGACTCTGACATGAAGCTGCGCCTCGCCGTGCACAAGTTCAGTTCCTGCGACGGCTGCCAGCTGGCACTGCTGAACCTCGGCGAGCTGCTGCTGGAGCTTGCCGCGCAGCTCGAAATCGTCCACTTCGCCGAGGCCGGCATCGCCGACGAGACTGCGCCCGCCGATCTTGCCCTGGTCGAGGGTAGTCTGTCCACGCCGGAAGATATCGCGCGCATCCGCGCCATTCGTGACTGCAGCGGCTGGCTGGTGAGCATCGGGGCCTGCGCCACTGCCGGCGGCCTGCAGGCGCTGCGCAACGATGCCGGTGACGGGATGGAGTGGCCCGGCATGGTCTATGCCCATCCCGAATGGCTGTCGGACCTCGGCGGCGCGCGACCGATCGCCGACGAGGTACGGGTCGACTGGAGCCTGTGGGGCTGCCCGGTGGACCGGCTCCAGGTGCTGGCGCTGATCCGGGCGCGGCTGGCCGGCACCCGGCCGGTCGTCAACGACGAGAAGGTCTGCGCCAGCTGCAAGCGGCGCGGCCTCGCCTGCGTCATGGTCGCGAACGGTACGCCCTGCCTGGGGCCGGTCACCCGCGACGGGTGCGGCGCGCTCTGCCCGGGCACGGCACGCGGCTGCTATGGCTGCTACGGCCCGGCCGAGGACATCAATCGCCCGGCGCTCGATGCCCGTTTGCAGACTCTGGGCGACAGTGGCGAGCGTGTCCTGCGCCGCTACCGGCTGATGAACGCCGCGGCGCCGGGCTTCCGTTCCGATGAAGGGGAGGGTGGGTCATGAGTCGCCGGGACATCGAGGTCTCGCTGCCCGTGCTGACCCGGGTGGAAGGCGAGGGTGCCCTGGAGCTGGAGGTCGAGGGCGGGCGCATCCGCAGCCTGGCGCTGCGCATCTTCGAGCCGCCGCGCTATTTCGAGAAGTTCCTCGAGGGCCGCGATGCGCAGGAGGTGATCGACATCGTTGCCCGCATCTGCGGCATCTGCCCCGTGGCCTACCAGCTTACCGCGGCCGAGGCCCTGGAAGGCCTGGCTGAAGTCGTGCCACCCGACTGGGCGCGCGCCATGCGCCATGTCATGTATTGCGGCGAATGGCTGCAGAGCCATGCCCTGCATATCCACCTGCTGGCTCTGCCGGACCTGTTCGAGGTCGACTCGGTCGTGCAGCTGGCGGCGCTGCATCCGGAGCCGGTGCGCCGTGGCCTGCGGCTGCAGACCCTGGGCAATGACCTGATCGCCCTGTTCGGCGGCCGATCCGTGCATCCGGTCGGCATCCGCCCGGGCGGCCTGTTTCACGCCCCGGAGCCGGCCGCTGTCCGCGACATTCGCGAGCGGCTGGACGAGGCGCTCGAGGATGCGATGGCCCTGCTGGTCTGGCTGCGGGCGCAGCCGTTGCCCGGCAGCGCGCAGTCCTTCCCGTCTGTCGCGGTGGGCGGTGGCGAGGGCCATCCCTTCTTCGGCACGGAAATCCACGTCAGCGATGGCAGCCGCATCGCAGTGGCAGAGTTCGGGTCGATGTTCGAGGAGGTCCAGGTGCCGCACAGCACCGCCTTCCATGCCCTGTATCGCGGTCGGCCCTACCTGGTGGGGCCGCTGGCCCGCCTCAACCTGTTCGCCGATCGGCTGCCGGATTTTCTGATCCATGAACTGGCTCGACTCGACATCCGCTTCCCGAGCGGAAACCCCTTCCACAGCCTGCTGGCGCGGGCGGTGGAAATCATCCAGGTGATCCACATGGCGCGCGAACTGTTGAGCCATTACGCGCAGCCGCAGCGAAGCGCGGCGGACTGGTCACCCCGAGCAGGGGTCGCGGTGGCCGGTACCGAGGCGCCGCGGGGCCTGCTCTGGCATCGTTATGAACTGGACGCGTCGGGCGCGGTGCGCAGCGCACGCATCGTGCCGCCGACCAGCCAGAACCAGGCGCGGATCGAGGCCGATCTGCGCGCCTCGCTGGAGGCCCTTGGTCTCGATCGCAGCGATACCGAACTCAGAATGTTCGGGGAAAGGATCATCCGCAACTACGATCCTTGCATTTCCTGCGCCACCCACTTTCTGCGGTTCAGGGTGAAACGGGATCAGGCCGGCTGCGACGATTTGCCGAAGACCTGCTGAGTCAGGCGGTCGAAGTCGATGTACTGGTCGGTGTTGACGGGGATCGCGGAGCGGCGCTCGGTCTCGTCGAGCGGGTCGTTGCTGCGCTTCTGGTGTTCGTAGACCCGCACGGTGGCCTCGGAGGGGTCGCCGCCCGCGGCCAGCCGGCGGGCGATGCGCTCGCGCACCACCGGGTCCGGTGCCTCGACGTCGACGATCAGTGCCGGCACGCCCGCGACCCGGGCGAGGCGGAAGAAGCCCTCGCGCTGTTCGCGGTGCAGGAAGGTGGCGTCCACGATCACCGGGAAGCCGGCATCGACGATGCCGAAGGCCAGTGCCTGCAGCCGCTGGTAGGTCTGCTGCGTGACCTGCGGGCTGTAGGCCTCGGTCATGCCCGCGCCGGCCGTGCTGGCTTCGGGCGGCAGTCCGAGCAGGCGCTTGCGCTCGATGTCCGAGCGGATATGGATGGCGCCGCCGGCCTCGGCGAGGCGTTCCGCCAGCCAGCTCTTGCCGCTGCCCGACAGGCCATGAAGGATGACGATGGGCGTGCGCGCCGGCGCCTCGGTATAGGCCTGGGCGAGCCTGAGATAGCGCCGCAGCTCGGAAGCGGCAACCGCCTCGCCGGACTGCTGCAGGCGAATGGCGCTGACCTTGGCCCGCACCATGGCGCGATAGACCAGATAGTGACGCAGCAGCGACAGCCCCATGTAGTCGGCGCTGTGGAACAGGTGCTGGTTGAGAAAGCGCCAGGACAGCGCGTGCAGGCCGCGATAGGCGAGGTCCATGCAGACAAAGGCGACCTCGCTCATGGTGTCGATCCAGCGCAGGTCCTGCGAAAATTCGAGGCAGTCGAACAGCACCGGCCGGCCGTCGAGCAGGGCCATGTTGGCCAGATGCAGGTCGCCGTGGCATTCCCGCACCCAGCCCTCGCGGCGCCGCTGTTCGAATTCCTCGCGATGCTGTTCCAGGGTCTGGCGGCTCCAGGCCTCGAGCCGCGTCACCCGTTCGCGGCACTCCGCGTCGGGCAGGCGGTCGCGGAGCTGGCGGAAGTTCTCGAGCACCCGGGCCTCTATCCCCTCGGCGGTGCCGAACGGGCTGTCCGTTGGCGCTGCGGGCAGGGTGGCATGGAATTCGGCGACGCGCCTGCCCAGGGTGTCGATGAGTCCTGGCGTCAGTTCGCCCTGTTCGGCGAGATGGTCGAGGCGTGCCTGATCCGGGAACTGGCGCATCTTGACCGCATGTTCCAGCACGGGGCCGTCCCCCTGGATGCGGGGTGACTCGGGATTGCCGTTCACGGTCACGACATCGAGGTAAAGTTCCGGCGCCAGCCGCCGGTTGAGACGCAGTTCCTCCTTGCAGAAAAAGGCACGGCGCTCGGCGGTGCTGAAATCCAGGAAGCCGAGATCGACCGGCTTCTTCAGCTTGTAGGCATAGGGGCCGGTGAGCAGAATGCTGGAGATGTGGGTTTCGACGACCCGGATCTCCTGCACCGGATGCGGATAGCAGTGCGGCTGACGCAGCGCCGCAACCAATCGCTCGTGGCGTTCGAGATCATCCATTCCAGAGGGTCGCGTCCCCGGCGCGGACAGGGCGAGCGAAGACGGCGAACAGGGAATCTGTAGGCATGCGCCCATGCTAGCGGGCGGCCCTGCGAAGGTATTGATCGGGGTCAAGAAAGATGCCGATTGGGAAAATCCGGGCGCACCCCTTCGGTGTGTGCCCGCCCCGAAGCTGCCTCGAGGGCAGGGATGGGCTATGGTCGGGATGACATGAAGGCCTCCTCGATTCTCGGCGAATGCAGACTGGTCGCACTGGGTTCCGCCCACGGCAGTGACGGGGTCGGCTGGGCAGTCGCGCGTGCCCTGTACGGCGGCCAGCCACCGGAGGCCTGCCTGCTGAATACACCGGCCGAGCTGGCCCGCTGGCTGGAGGACGCGGAAGGGCTGGTGATCCTGGATGCGCTGTTCGACGAATCCGCAACGCCCGGAACGGTGCGGGAGGTATCGGCGCCCGAACTGGCGCAGGGCTTTGCCCTGGGCAGTCATGGCCCCGGGCTGGCAGAGATGCTGGGCCTGCGACGGGTGCTGAGTCCTGCAGGCGCGCCCTGGCGGGTTTACGGGGTCCGGGTGCCGTCGGCCCCCAGTGTGGATCAGCAGGTCATCGCAAGGGCAGAACGCATGCTGCGCGATCTGCTCGGGCAAGGGGCGTGACCCCATCGGCCGGGGTCACGGCGGGTCGCCCCAACCTGAGGTGTCTCTTTCGGTGCAGATTTGGGAGGCTCATGGAGATGAAGGTAAGCTTCGAACAAGTGGAGGATGCCTTTCTGGCTGTCGGCGGCGAGATGGACCGCGATCCCGATGTGCTTGCGTGGGTCGATCGCGAGACGGGTACGGTGCACTGCAGCTTCGGGCCGTGGGGCGATCCCGACCTGGATGAACAGCCGCCGGCCGATCTATATGACAACGAGCAGCGCTACGCCATCCTGCCCAGCCAGCGGGAACTGGGGCTGGGGAGTCGCCTGGCACTGGAGTTCGCCGACGAACAGCTGTCGGAGGAGGACGCCGACAGGGTTCACGACTATTTTCGCCGGCCCGGGGCCTACCGGCGCTTTGGCGAGTTGCTCCATGTCCGGGGTCTGACAGAGCAGTGGCATGCGTTCAGCAACGAGGCCACTCGGCGTGCCCTGCGCGACTGGTGCGAGGAAGTCGGCATCGAGCTCGACGACGAGTACCCGGTCCCGCACCAGGGGTGACTGCGACATCCGCTGTCATCAGTTCCGGCGCGTCGCGATTCCGAAGCGGGAGGGAAACACCGGCCACGCAGGGGCACCGAACGCACCGAGCCATCGGGTCCCGGCCGTGGATCGCTCTTCCGCGACCTCGGCGCCTTTGCGGCCTCTGCGGTCCCGACGCTGCCGCTTGATATGCGCGCCGGGTTTCGAGCGGTCAGGTTTCCCCGAGGGAGTCAGCAGATCCGCGGCAGCGGGTCGTCCTCCAGTTCCTCCAGCATGCGCCGGCCGCCCAGTGACGTGCGCAGCTCCACTCCGGGCCGGTCCTCGACCAGTTCGCCGACGATCGCCGCCTCGGCGCCTTGCGGCAGCGCCTGCCACAGGGACAGCACCCGCTCCGCGTCCTCGGACGCAACGGCAGCGACCACGCGGCCCTCGCAGGCCAGATACAGGGGGTCGTAGCCGAGCATCTCGCACACCGAGCGCACCGGATCCCGGACCGGGATGGCAGTCTCCTCCAGCCGTACCCGCAGGCCGGTTGCGCGGCTGATCTCGTGGCAGACGGTGGCCAGTCCGCCGCGGGTGGGATCGCGCATGAAGCGCAGCCCGGTTTCGGCACGGATGGCGCGGGTCAGCGGCAGCACGCTGGTGGCGTCGGAGGCGAGGTCGCCGCGCAGCCCGAAGGCCTCGCGGGCGAGCATGACGGCGATGCCGTGGTCGCCGACCGGCCCGCTGACCAGCAGGCGATCGCCGGCGCGGACGCTGCGAATGTCCAGCGCCGGGCCGGGGAGGGCGGTGCCGACCCCGGTAGTGGCGAGGTACAGGCCGCCACCCTCGCCGCGCCGCAGCACCTTGGTGTCGCCGGCAACCATCTGCACACCGCTCTCGGCCGCGGCGCGGCCGGCACTGGTGAGTAGGCGTTCCAGCACGGCGGTTTCCAGCCCTTCCTCGATGAACAGGTTGAGCGTGAGCCAGCGCGGCAGGGCGCCGGCCACCGCCAGGTCGTTGACCGTGCCGTGGATGGCCAGCGCGCCGATGTCGCCGCCCGGAAACTCCAGCGGTTGCACGGTGAAGCCGTCGGTGGTGATCAGCAGTGGCCCCTCGGCATCCGGCAGCCGGACGGCGTCGCTGTCGGTGTCGAGCCGGGGACTCCCGAGGCAGCGCACCACCAGGTCCTCGATCAGCTCGCGCATGAAGCGGCCGCCGTTGCCATGGGCGAGCGAGATATGGGTTGCCTGCATGGGGTTCTCCGTGATTTTCGCCAGTATGCCCGATCCGCCAGCCGTTCTCAGTCGGGCATCAGCTCTGCCAGTTGCCCGAAGCTGATGCCGGCGTCGTTGCAGGGGAGCTGTGCCGGCAGATGCGCCGTCCAGTCGCGTGCGCGGAGAGATCGCAGCGTGAGATCGACCAGGCGGCGGTTCTGGAACACGCCGCCGGTCAGGCCCACCGCCTCGACCGGCCGTTCGCCGGCGATCAACTCGACCGCATCAGCGATGGCCTGGGCCAGCGCGGCGTGGAAGGCGCCGGCACGCTCGGCCGGCGAGCGCCCGTCATCGAGCAGCAGCTCGAGCAGCGGCGACCAGTCCAGCTCGAACAGCCGGTCGGCGGCGCGGTGCAGCGGCAGGCGGGGGAAGTCGTCGCAGTCCTGCGCCAGCGCCTCCAGGCGCATGGGTCCCTGACCCTCGTGGCTGGCCACCTGGGTCAGGCCCAGCAGGCTGGCGGCGGCGTCGAACAGGCGTCCGGCGGCACCGCTCTGCGGACAGTTGAGGCCCTGTTGCCAGGCGGATCGCAGCAGGCCGGCGCCTTCCGGCTGCCAGTGTGGCTCGCGGCCCGTCTCCCAGCACAGGGCGGCGGCGCTGCGCCAGGGCTCGCGGCCGGCCCGCTCGCCGCCCGGCAGCCGGAAGGGGCGCAGCCGGAAGACCCGTTCCCAGTGACCGGGGCGCCCGTACAGGGCCTCGCCGCCCCAGAGGGTGCCGTCCTGTCCGTAGCCGGTGCCGTCCCAGGTGAACACCAGCCAGCGGCCGGCGATGTCCGGGTACTCTGCGGCCAGCGCGCTGGCATGGGCGGCGTGGTGGAACACGGCCTGCGTGGGCAGGCCGCAGTCGCGCGCCCAGCGGGTGCTGGCGTAGCCGGGGTGGGCGTCGTGGACGACGCGCGTGGCCTCGACCCCGTACAGGCGCTGCAGATCCGCGATCAGCGCCTCGAACAGCCGCTGACTGCCGGCGCTGCCCAGATCGGCGATATGGGGGGAGACAATGGCGCGCCGGCCCCAGCCCAGCGCGAGGGTCGCCTTCATGTGTGCGCCCACCGCAAGCGTCGGCGTGGCGAGGGGGCGGGGCAACCGCAGTTCCACCGGTGCCGCGCCGCGTCCGAGTCGCAGTGGACGCGGCCGGCCGCCTAGGGTGCGCCAGACACTGTCATCCGCCGGTCGCGCGATGGGGCGGTCATGGTGGAGGAAGGCATCGGCCACGCCCGCCAGGTCGCGTCGGGCGGCGTCCGGGTCGGTGATCACCGGTTCGCCGGAGAGATTGCCGGAGGTGGCCACTAGCGGTGCGCCGAAGCCGGCCGACAGCAGGGCATGCAGGGGGCTGTAGGGGAGCAGCACCCCGATCTCCGCGAGGCCGGGCGCAATGTCCTCGGGGAGCGGGGCATCGGCGCGCCGCCGGGCCAGCAGGATGGGCCGCTGGGGATCGAACAGCAGCCGGCGTTCGGCGTCATCCAGCACCACGCAGCGCTCGAGCCAGCCTCCGGCGTCGTCCTCCGGCAGCGGAAACAGCACCGCCAGCGGTTTGTCCGGGCGCGGCTTGCGGCTCCGCAGCCGGCCGATGGTGGCGGCGTCGCGGGCATCGCACAGCAGGTGGTAGCCGCCGATGCCCTTGACCGCAACGATGCCACCTTCGCGCAGGATATGCAGTGCCGCTGCCAGCGCGGCCTCGTTGTCGTCGGTCCGGGACTCGGGCGTTTCGAAGCGGAGCCGCGGACCGCAGACCGGGCAGGCCACGGGCTCGGCATGGAAGCGGCGGCTGCCGGGATCGGCATACTCCCGCGCGCAGTCGGCGCACAGCGCGAAGCTGCGCATGCTGGTGTTGGCGCGGTCCCAGGGCAGGGCATCGATCAGGGTGTAGCGCGGGCCGCACTGGGTACAGCTGTTGAAGGGGTAGCGGTAGCGGCGGTCGGCGGGATCGCGCAGCTCGCGCAGGCAGTCGTCGCAGGCGAAGAAGTCGGGAGGCACGTGGATCTCCGGTTCCGCGCTGCCGGCACTGGGGCGGATCTCGAAGTCCTCGAGGTGATGCAGCCGGCCGCTGCGACGCTCGCGAATCTCCGGCCGGGCCAGCGGCGGTGCGCGCTCGGACAGACGCTGCGCGAACAGCGCCAGCCGGTCGGCGGGTCCCTCCAGATGCAGCTCGACGTCGCCCAGCCGGTTGCAGACCCAGCCGGCCAGGCCCAGCTCCCGTGCCACCCGGTACAGGAAGGGACGGAAGCCGACACCCTGCACCCGGCCGCCGATGATCCAGTCTTCCGCTCCGGGTGTCATGCCCTGGCTCCCGTGGCGCGCGCTGCGCTGCAACTTCCGGTTGAACTTCCCATCACAAGTAACTGACTTAATGAGTCTTCGGATGATGACAGTGGTGCCGCGCCCCGGCAAGGCGGGGCCATCTGCTAGCATGGCCGCTTTCCGGCCCGATGCCCGTCCATGACCCCGCACGACGACACCCTCGACCAGCGCGCACTCGACACCCTGCAGCGAGTGTTCGGTTACGGCAGCTTCCGTCCCGGCCAGGCGGAGATCGTGCGGGCGCTGGCTGCCGGTCGCTCCGCCTTCGTGCTCATGCCCACCGGGGGCGGCAAGTCACTGTGCTACCAGCTTCCCGCGCTGTTGCGTCCCGGGACCGGCATCGTGGTGTCACCCCTGATCGCGCTGATGAAGGACCAGGTCGATGCCCTGCGCGCCAACGGTGTGGCGGCCGCCTGCTACAACTCGACGCTGGGTGAGGCCGAGGCGCGCGAGGTGCTGGCTCGGCTGCATGGTGGGGAACTGGATCTGCTCTATGTGGCACCGGAACGACTGATGACCGAAGGTTTCCTGCAGCGGCTGGATTCGCTCGACATCGCGCTGTTCGCCATCGACGAGGCCCACTGCGTATCCCAGTGGGGGCACGACTTCCGTCCCGAGTACGTGCAGCTGGGCGCGCTGCGCGAGCGCTTCCCGGAGGTGCCGCTGATCGCGCTGACCGCCACCGCCGATCCCCAGACCCGGCAGGACATCCTCGAGCGGCTGCGGCTCGGCGATGCCGAGACCTTTCACGGGGGTTTCGACCGCCCCAACATCCGCTACACGGTGCTGGAGAAACGCAAGCCCTTCGATCAGCTCACGCGCTTTCTCGAGGGCCGCCAGGGCCAGTCCGGCATCGTCTATGCCTTGAGCCGGCGCCGGGTCGAGGAGGTGGCCGAGCGCCTGGCTGCGCGCGGGCTGTCCGCCGAGGCCTATCATGCCGGCCTGCCGGCGGAACGCCGCGAACGGGTGCAGGAGGCCTTCCTGCGCGACGAGCTGCAGCTGGTGGTGGCTACGGTGGCCTTCGGCATGGGCATCGACAAGCCCGACGTGCGCTTCGTGGTGCACTATGACCTGCCGCGCAACATCGAGGGCTACTACCAGGAAACGGGCCGTGCCGGGCGCGACGGGCTGCCGGCCGAGGCCTTGCTGCTGTACGGCATGCAGGACGTGATGACGGCACGGCGGCTGATCGAGTCGGGCGAGAACCCCGAACAGCAGCGCATCGAGCTGCACAAGCTCAATGCCATGATCGGCATGGCCGAGTCGCTGAGCTGCCGGCGCCGGGTACTGCTCGGCTATTTCGGCCAGCCGCTGATGGAGGACTGCGGCAACTGCGATGTCTGCCTCGATCCGCCGGAACGCTTCGATGCCACCGAACCGGCGCGCAAGGCGCTGTCCTGCGTCTACCGCGTCGGCCAGCGCTTCGGCATGAAGCACGTCATCGACGTGCTGCGCGGACTGGACAACGAACGCATCCGCCGGCTCGGACACCATGAGCTGTCCACCTGGGGTATCGGTCGCGACCTGTCCGAGGAGGCCTGGACCAGCCTGCTCCGCCAGCTCATACACCACGGTTATCTGGTGCAGGACATCGCCAACTATTCGGTGCTGCGCCTGACCGATGCCGCCCGCCCGCTGCTGCGCGGCGAGGTGACGCTCGAACTTGCGAAGCCGCGGGTCAGGGCGGCAAAGCCGCGCAAGGCGGCACGGGGTCAGGTGCCCGAGGGCGTCGACGACGGCCTGTTCCAGGCCCTGCGCCAGCTGAGAAAGGAGCTGGCCGATGCCCAGGGCGTGCCGCCCTATGTGGTGTTCGGCGACGCCACCCTGATGCAGATGGCGGCGGTGCAGCCGGTGGACCCGCAGGCTCTGCTGGCGGTGAACGGTGTCGGCGAGACCAAGCTGGCACGCTACGGCGCGGCCTTCCTGAACCTGATCCGGAGCCACAAGGGGATGCCGCCCGCCCGGGGCACGGTCGAGGCGGATGCGGGTCAGACGGGAGATCGATGATCGCGCCGGTCCGACAGGCTGCTATGTTTCCGATGCCGGCAACGGCTTGAGCTGCTCGCCGCAGCGCGGGCAGCGATAGCGCACGCCGCGCTGGACCCGGTTGTGGCGCGTGGCGGACAGTGCGTGCTCGACGCCCTCGCAGCCACAGCGATAACCGAAACGCCGTTGCCGGCGGGCACGGATGCCATCCACCCGATAGCCGCCGCGCGCCTTCGGCTCCACACCGAAGAAATGCATCCAGGCGGCCCATTCCGGACCGTGCGGCCGTGCGCCCGGATGCAGGTGGAAGGTCAGGTGATGCGCCACCTCGTGCGCGACCGTTTCGCGCAGGTGCTGTTCCGGGTCCAGCGCAAAGACCTCCGGGTTGAAGCGAATGACACATCGGGGGCGCCCATGGTGCCACTCGCAGCGGTACTGGCCGGCGCCAAGACCGTGCAGATCGAAGCGCACCTCTGGTGTGGGCACGGAGCGGCCGTGTCGGTTGGCCGCGAGGGCCAGCAACCGTTGTACCCGTCTGGTGATTTCGGCGTGCCGGGCGGATCGAGACGCCCCCTCAGCATTCATTCGTCCAGTATAGCGTGCATGGCCTGCACCGTCGTCGGCAGCTTCGTTCACGACCGCCCCATAAGCGGAATCGGGCGTTTGCAGCAGTGACAAACGGGACGCCGGGCATATACTCTGAGGCGTTGCTGCAGACAGTTCGACGTGGAAGACTGCCAATGAATCATGCCGAGTGGAAGGAACGCGAGCGGAAGACCTGGTCCTCGGTCGCCGAGGGTTGGCGACGTCGTGATGAGCTGCTGAGAAAAGGGGCGGCGCCAGTGACCGAACGCATGCTGGAACTGGCCGCCATCGCGCCCGGGCACCGGGTGTTGGACATCGCGTCCGGCACGGGCGAACCGGCGATTTCCGCCGCCCGGCGAGTTGGCGAGACAGGTCGGGTGATCGGTACCGACCTGGTGGAGGCGATGCTCGTCTTTGCGCGCGAGAAGGCCGCGCAGGCCGGTCTGGACAACATTGAATTCCACTGTGCCGACGGTGAGGCGCTGGAAGTCGCCCCCGCCAGTTTTGACGCTGCCACCATTCGCTGGGGGCTGATGTTCATGCCGGATCCCGAAGCCTGCCTGAAGGGAGTGCATCGCGCGCTCAAGCCCGGTGGCCGGCTGGTGGTCGCCTGTTGGGCGGCACCGGAACGCAATCCCTTCGTCGACGTGGCCTTGCAGACCCTGGCCCGATACCGGGAGGTGCCCAGGCCGCCGGAGGGCGCGCCGGGTATTTTCGCTTTTGCCGATCCGCAACGGCTGCATGCCGTACTGGCCGCTGCGGGGTTCGCTGATGTCAGTATCGAACAGATGGAAATCGATGTCATTGAAGCAGAGGATGGCGCGGCGTACTGGGCTGTACTCGAGGACCTGGCCGGCCCGGTGAAGATGCTCGTCGACGAGTTGGACCAGGATACACGTGCCGCGTTCGTCCGTGACCTGATCGAAACCGTGGATGCCCTGCAGAGCGAAGAGGTATTGCGGATGCGGGGAACGACCTGGGTAGCTGCCTGCCTGCGGCCCTGATGTTCGGGAGACAGTGCCTTCCCGGGGTGAGCAGCCGATTCCCGTCGCCCGCGCGGGTCAAGGTGACCGGGACAGGACAGAGTGACGTGGAAGGCCTGGCCTGCGCTGGTACGGCTCGGGAAAATGGTGGGCGGTACTGGGATTGAACCAGTGACCCCTGCCGTGTGAAGGCAGTGCTCTCCCGCTGAGCTAACCGCCCGCTGGATCGGGGCAAGCGATTCTAGGCGAAGGGGCGGGACGGGTCAACGGCGGACCCGGCTGGCAGGGGAGGTGCTAGAATGCGCGCCTGTCCCGTCCAACCCGGCTTCGAGGAAGGCCCGTCCATGACCGTCCGCACCCGATTCGCGCCCAGTCCCACCGGCTATCTGCACATCGGCGGCGCCCGCACGGCGCTGTTTTCCTGGCTCTATGCCCGCAAGCATGGCGGGGATTTCATCCTCCGCATCGAGGATACCGATCTGGAGCGTTCGACGCCGGAGTCGGTGAATGCCATCCTCGAGGGCATGACCTGGCTGGGGCTGGAATACGACGAGGGCCCCTTCTACCAGACCCACCGTTTCAACCGTTACAAGGTCATCATCGACCAGCTGCTGGAAAGCGGCCACGCCTACAAGTGCTACTGCAGCAAGGAGCGGCTGGAGAAGCTGCGCGAGGAACAGATGGCGCGCAAGGAGAAGCCACGCTACGACGGTCATTGCCGTCCCGGCGCGGAACCGCCGTCGCCGGACGCGCCCTACGTCATCCGCTTCCGCAACCCGGAGGAGGGCGAGGTGGTGGTCGAGGACCTGATCCGGGGTCGGGTGGTGTTCCGCAACCAGGAACTGGACGACCTCATCATCCAGCGCAGCGACGGCTCGCCCACCTACAACCTCACCGTGGTCGTGGATGACGCGGACATGGACATCACCCATGTCATTCGGGGCGATGACCATCTCAACAACACACCTCGGCAGATCAACATCCTGCGCGCGCTGGGCGCCGAACCGCCGGTGTACGCCCATGTGCCCATGATCCTCGGGGCCGACGGCAAGCGGCTGTCCAAGCGGCACGGGGCGGTCAGCGTGATGCAGTACCGGGACGAGGGCTATCTGCCCGAGGCTCTGCTCAACTATCTGGTCCGTCTCGGCTGGTCGCACGGCGACCAGGAAGTGTTTTCGGTGGACGAGATGATCGAACTGTTCGACCTGCCGGACGTGAACAAGGCGGCCTCGACCTTCAACCCCGACAAGCTGCTGTGGCTGAACCAGCACTACATCAAGCACAGTGATCCGAAGCATGTGGCCCGGCACCTGAGCCACCACCTGGGCCGCCTTGGCGTGGACCCGGCACCCGAACCGCCACTGGAGGAGGTGGTAAAGGCCCAGCGCGAGCGCGCGAAGACGCTGGTGGAGATGGCCGAGAACAGTCGTTTCTTCTACTGCGACATCGACGGCTACGACGAAAAGGCCGCGCGCAAGAATCTCAACGCGGGCAGCCGGCCGGCCCTGGCGGAGTTGCGCGAGCGCCTCGCCGGACTCGCCGACTGGACCCCGGAGGCCATTCACGAGGTGGTCCAGGGTGTGGCCGAGGTGCTGGAGCTCAAACTGGGCAAGGTGGCGCAGCCCTTGCGCGTGGCCCTGGCCGGGGGGCCGGTGTCGCCACCGATCGACGTTACCGCCTGGCTGGTGGGGCGAGAGCGCACCCTGGCGCGCATCGACGCCGCGCTGGCCTACATCGATGCCCAGGCGACTTGAGAAGGGCCGCCTCCGTTCCCATATGCAAAGGGCCCGCCATGGGCCCTTTTGCTTTTCCGTCGGCCACGGGACGGAACGCTGATCTGCGTCAATGCAGTGATGTCCGCCCGGATCGACACTGAACCTGTCAAACAGCAAGGAGACGAGCATGTCGAAGATCTGGGTACTGACCGCTGATGCCAGCCGGGCACGGCTGTTCGAGGCAAAGACGCCCAAGGCGCCGCTGATTGAACTCGGCGACTTCGTCGAGCCGGAGGCACGGGCAAAGGGTACCGCCCTGCTCAGCGATCGTCCCGGGTCGGACGGCGGTGGCGGAGGTTACGGTCGGCACGTGCTCGATGACGATACACCTGTGCAGGAAGCTGCGGCGAAGGAATTCGCGCGTCTGCTTGCCGAGCGGCTGGACAAGGCCCGTGTCGACGGCCGTTTCGATCGGCTCGCCATTGCCGCTGCACCGAAGTTTCTGGGCATGCTGCGCGAAGCCATGCCCGACCCCCTGCGCGACAAGGTGGAAGAGGAGATTGACAAGGATCTGGTGGACCTGGATGCCGGCGAGCTGAGGGAAAAGATTTCCATCCTGCTCTGAGAGTCGGGGCTCAACCCTTGATGCAGATCAGCGGCCGCAGGCGGGCCACGCGGCGGGCCAGGCCCGCGGCCTCGGCGGCCTTGACCACGGCGGACACGTCCTTGTAGGCGCCAGGCGCCTCTTCCGCAATGCCGCGCCAGGACACGCTGCGAATCAGTGTGCCCTGGCGCTCCAGCTCCTCGGCCAGCTGCTCGCCACGCCAGCGGCGGGTGGCCTGGCGCCGGCTCATGGCCCGGCCGGCCCCATGGCAGGCAGAGGAAAAGCCGCGCGCCTCGTTGCCGGCCATGCCGGCGAGGATGTAGGACGCGGTGCCCATGGAGCCGCCAATGAGCACCGGCTGGCCGGTGGTATCGAAGGGCGATGCCAGCGCGGGATGGCCGGGGGGAAAGGCCCGGGTCGCGCCCTTGCGGTGCACGTACAGTTCGCGCATTTCGCCGTCGACCTCGTGGCGTTCGGCCTTGCAGGTGTTGTGCGAGACGTCGTAGAGCACATCCAGAGGCACTTCAGGAAACAGGCTGCGAAAGGCCCGCCGGGTGAGCTCGGTCAGGATCTGGCGATTGGCCAGGGCGCAGTTGATGCCGGCGCGCATCGCGCCCAGGTAGCGCTGCCCCAGTTCCGACTCGATGGGCGCGCAGGCCAGTTCCCGGTCCGGGAGGTGAATGCCATGGGCCGGCGCGGCCAGCGCCATCTCGCGCAGGAACTCGGTGCCGATCTGGTGACCGAGGCCGCGGGAGCCGCAGTGGATGCTGATGACCAGGTCGCCCTGGCGCAGGCCGAAGACATTGGCGGTCGGCGGGTCGAAAATCTCCGAGATCTCCTGCACCTCCAGGTAATGGTTGCCCGAACCCAGGGTGCCCATCTCGTCGCGCTGGCGGCGCTTGGCCAGTTCGGAGACGGCATCGGGATCGGCGCCGGCCATGCGCCCGTTTTCCTCGGTGCGTTCCAGATCCGCGGGATCCCCGTAGCCCTGCTGCACTGCCCAGCGCGCACCGCCGCGCAGCATGCGATCCATTTCATCGGCTGAGAGGCGCAGCCGGCCGGTGGATCCCACACCGGCGGGAATGCTGGTGAACAGGACGTCCGCCAGCCGGCGGCGGTGGGGCTCGAGTTCGCTGGCGGGCATGCCGGTGGTGAGGGTACGCACGCCACAGGAGATGTCGAAACCGACACCGCCGGCGGAAACCACGCCGCCCTGTGCCGGATCGAAGGCGGCGACCCCGCCGATGGGGAAGCCGTAGCCCCAGTGGGCATCGGGCATGGCATAGCTGGCCTCGACGATGCCCGGCAGGCAGGCGACATTGACCACCTGCTGGTAGACCTTCTCGTCCATGGCCTGCACCAGCTCGCGGTCGGCGTAGATGATGCCGGGCACGCGCATGTCGCCGCGCTGTGGTATGCGCCAGCAGGTATCGTCGATGCGTTCCAGGCTGCCGGGTTCCATGGTTGCGAGCCTCCTCAGACGTCCACCACGCACTGGGCGATCCAGGTCCCGTCGTCTTCCTGCGTGACCTTCAGTTCGGTGAAGGTCGCGCCCTTGATTTCCACCGCCGGGTGATGGCGCGCCGGGTCCACCGGCTCGCCGCCGGCGCGGCCGTTCAGCCGGTTGTCCTGGATATCGACCTCGAACGCGGAGAACAGCCGCTGGCTCGTGGCCATGTCGTAGATCAGGGCGTTGATCCAGTCGAGAAAAAGATAGTCCAGATCGGGCGCCTCGCAGCGGATGTCCACCCACTCGCACACCTGCACGGCATCCGGGTCGGTGACCACGGCGGTCAGTGCCCGGGCTGCCGCGGCGAAGGCTTCGGCCGGCGTGCGCCCGCGGCCGCGGATGCCGATGTCGGCGCCATGTTCGAAGTGCGCCCAGTCGGTCATGCCGGGTCAGTCGCGCTCGCCCGCAGGGCCGTGGGTGAGCGGCACGAACATCACCGGCAGCAGGGCGTGTTCCGTCAGCTGGCCATCCTCGCCCTTGTCGATGCGGGTCAGGACCTGGCCGAGGCCATCGCCCAGCGGCGCGATCAGCCGGCCTCCGGGCCGCAGCTGCTCGATCAGCGCCTCGGGTACGGCGGGCGCGGCGGCGGTGACCATGATGCGGTCGAAGGGCGCCGCCTCCGGCCAGCCGATGTGACCGTCTGCCACCCGCGTCCGGACATTGTCGAGCCCCAGCGCCGCCAGGCGCTTTGCCGCCTCGCGCGCCAGCGCCTCGATCACTTCCACCGAATAGACCTCGCCGGCCAGTCGGCCAAGGACGGCGGTCTGGTAGCCGGAGCCGGTGCCCACCTCCAGCACGCGATGCTCGGGACGGGGGTCGAGCAGCTGGGTCATGATGGCGACGATGTAGGGCTGGGATATGGTCTGGCCATTGCCGATGGGCAACGGCTGGTCGGCATAGGCGAGTGTCTTCAGCCCATCGGGGACGAAACGCTCGCGGGGCGTCCGGCGCAGCGCCTCGCGCACGGCGTCGGACAGGCCATCGAGACCGATGAGATCGCGGGTCTGCTTGATCTCCCGCTCGATGGTGTTCAGCATGGCATCCAACCCGCATCTTGCACCAGGGCGGAAGCGGGCGGCAGGCGAACTTGCTGTACTGGAAGGTGACGAGTCCGATTTCGTGGTCATAATTTATTCCACAATTTGTGCCCGCCCGCTTCCGCCCTGGTGCAAGATGCGGGCTGGATCATTCACGGCGGAGGCGGCCAGCGGCCGGATGATGGAAACAGTGAACAATATGCGGGCGGGATACGGTCAAATCAACGACGGCGGTGAACGATGAACAGTCACCCGGAAGCCCTGCCTGCCGAGGCGCTTGCGGCCTGCTGTGATCCGGCCAGCCTGGGCGTGCGGTCTACACGCGATCTGGAGCCGCTGGCCGTGTTCCCGGGGCAGTCGCGCGCCACTGGGGCCATCCGGCTGGCGCTGGAAGTGCGTGGTCCTGGCTACAACCTGTTCGTCATCGGCCAGCCCGGCTATGGCCGGCATACCGCAGTCATGCGCCTGCTGGAACAGGCCGCCGATCCTGCAGCCGATGCCGGCGACTGGCTCTACCTGCCGGATTTCGACGACCCCGACCGGCCCTGGGCCGTGCGGCTGGCGGGCGGGACCGGGCACGCGTTTCGGGGCGAGATCGCCGAGCTGCTGGAGACGCTGGAGCGCGAATTGAGTGCGGTGCTTGCCGGCGCCGACTTCCAGCAGCAGGTCGACGTGGCCCTGCGCCGTTTCGACCGGCAGCAACGTGAGGCCCTGTCCCGGTTCTCGCACGAGTGCGAGGCCGAAGGCCTGCGCCTGCTGCGCGAAGGCGACGACTACAGCATCGTCGCGGTACGGGATGGCCGCATCCTCGACACGGACGCCTTTGCCAGCCTGCCCGCGGAGGAGCGCGAGGCCATCGAGACGCGTATCGACGACTGGCTGCACCGGCTGCGTGCCTTCATGCGCACCGAGGTGCAGCAATGGCGCCAGCAGCGCGATCGGGCGATTGCGGAGGCACGCTCGCATGCCGCCCGCGCCCTGGTTGACCAGCTGATCGCACCGCTGCGCGCAAGGTACGAGGGCCGGCTGGCCGACTGGTTGGGGCGACTGGGTGAGGCGCTGGTGGCGGCGGTCGATGCCCAGCCCCTGTTCGCCGACGACGGCTCTCTGGCCGGCTACCGGCCGGAGGCGCAGGCCTTCCTGCCCAACGTGCTGGTGGCGCGACCGCAGCCCGGTACGCCGGTGGTGTACGAGGAGAGCCCCGCACCGGGGACCCTGCTCGGTCGCATCGACTACGGTAGCGAGCACGGGACCCTGGTGACCGATTTCTCCCGCATTCGCGCTGGTGCCCTGCACCGGGCCAATGGTGGCTGCCTGATCCTGGATGCGCGGCGTCTGGTCACCGAACCCACGGCCTGGGAGGGCCTCAAGCGCGCGCTCACTGCGGGCCAGATCCGCTTCGAACCGCCGTCCACGGGTCAGACCGCGACCCAGACCCTGGAACCGGAACCCATTCCGCTGGACGTGAAGGTGATCCTGATCGGCGACCGGGAACTGCACCGGCTGCTGCTGGAGGCCGATCCCGACCTCCGCGGGTTGTTCCGTGTGGTGGCGGACTTCGAGGAGACCCTGCCGCGCCAGCCCGACGCGCCCGGGCAGTACGCGCGGCTGATCGCGGGCATGGTGCGGCACCGTGGCGTGCGCCATGTCGCCGCCTCCGGTATCGCCGCGCTGATCGACGAGATGGCAAGGCTGGGCGCGGACGACCGCGGGCTGTCGCTGCACATGCTGAGTCTGGAGGAGCTGCTGGTCGAGGCCGATCGCCGGGCCGCGGCACGCGAGGCAGACCTGATCGAGGTCGAGGATGTCACAGCGGCACGCGCCGCCCGCGAGGCCCGCGGTGCCCGACTCGCCGAGCATCACTATCGCGACATCCAGGACGGCATCCTGCGGCTGGCGACGGAGGGCGCGGAAGTCGGTCAGGTCAACGCCCTGCCGGTGATCGAGTTCGACGGCATCGACTATGGCGTGCCGTCGCGGGTGAGTGCCACGGTACGGGTGGGCGAGGGAGACGTGCTGGACATCGAGCGCGAGGTCGAGCTGGGCGGCACCACCCATTCCAAGGGGGTGTTCATTCTGGCCAGCTACCTCGGCGGCCGTTTCGGCGTCGACCAGCCGCTGTCGCTGGAGGCGGCCATCACCTTCGAACAGTCCTATGGCCCGATCGAGGGTGACAGCGCCTCGCTGGCCGAACTGTGTGCGTTGCTGTCGGCCCTGAGCGGACTGGCGCTGGACCAGGGGCTGGGCGTCACCGGCTCGGTCGACCAGCACGGTCGGGTGCAGGCCGTGGGCGCGGTGAACGAGAAGATCGAGGGCTTCTTCGAGGTCTGTCGCCGCCGCGGCCTGAGCGGATGCCAGGGAGTGATCATTCCCGCCAGCAATCGCCAGACCCTGATGCTACGTGCATCCGTGCGCGAGGCGGTGGCGGCCGGCCGGTTCCGGGTGCTGTCGGTGACGCACGTGGACGCGGCAATGCAGGCGCTGACGGGGATCGAGGCGGGTGCCGCGGATGCCGACGGACGCTTTCCGCCCGACAGCGTGAACGGGCGCGTGCAGGCGCGGCTGGAGGCCTTTGCGCGGGCCCGCCACAGCCACGGCGACGAGGGCCGGGAAGGGGACTCCGGGCCGCGCGCGGGCGGTTGACAGATTCCGGGGCCTGGCGTAAAGTGCGCGCTTCTTTCGAGGGGCTATAGCTCAGCTGGGAGAGCGCTTGCATGGCATGCAAGAGGTCGGCGGTTCGATCCCGCCTAGCTCCACCAGATCACGAAAGGCGCTGACTGCCAATGCACCGCTTCGGGCGCTACGCAGTGATCCTGGGCATCCTGCTCACGGCCATGGGCCTGCTGACCGGATTCTCGGCACTGTTCCTGGACGCCGACAGCCTGGCCGTCAATCTGCTGATGCTGGTACCGCTGGGGTTTGCGGCACTGCTCACCGGGGTCGTGATCACGCAACTCAGCCGCTCCGACAACTAGGTTCCCGTCCCCTTCGTCTAGAGGCCTAGGACACCGCCCTTTCACGGCGGCGACAGGGGTTCGACTCCCCTAGGGGACGCCAATCGCGACGGGGTCCGCCAATCCGCGGGCCCCGTGGCTTCCAGCCCGCCTGACGACCCATTGACTGTCTCTTGATCACCCGGGTCGGCGATCCGTTGGAAAAAACGACCTGGCCGGCTGATTCTTGCATTCCCTCGCCGATTCTCGATCGTTCGCGGTCGCCCCTGTCCTCGTTGCTGTGCGGCCCGGCAGGCATGTTGTAGAATTCCGCCCTCGTTTCCGGGTCAGCCCGCATAGCCCGCATATTGCACCAGGGGCTGCGGATGATGGCGGATTTGCAGCCGGGCTCGGGGAGGGCTGGAACGAAAGCCGTAGCCGTCGCTACGGCTTGAGTGAAGCACCCCCGAGGCCGAGCGAAAATCCGCCAGGGCCGCAGCAGGACGCGGGCGGGCACAAATCGTACTCCGGGCCATGGGCAAAAAATCCGGTTCATTACGTACCAGGACAACAAGTTGGCTCCCGCCCGCTTCCGCCCTGGTGCAATATGCGGGATAGTGCACCCGGGCGGAAGCAGGCGGCGGGCGACACGGCCACTGGACGGTAACGGCATGTGGCCGGCAGTCCGGCTGCCCGCGGAGAAGACCATGCATTGTGTGATCTACAAGGGTCCGCGAAAGGCGGATACCTACCTGTATGTCGAGCGCGAGAACGACTTCGCGCGAGTTCCCGTCAGCCTGCTGGATCTGCTCGGACCCTTGCAGAAAGTGATGGATCTGGAGCTGTCAGCCGATCGCAGGCTCGCCCAGGCCGATGTCGACGAGGTCATGGCTGCGCTGCGCGAGCGGGGCTATTACCTGCAGCTGCCGCCCGGTGAAGAGTGCCCCGCCAACTGATCGTTCAGGACGCCAGTACCGCGCCGACTTCGGCGAAGGCGTTGGCGACCTCGCTGGTCTCGATGTCGATGCCAAGCTGGCGGCTGATCTGGGTGGTGGAGAACAGGCCACGGACCTTCTGGCGACCCTCCGGGTCGTGGTCGACCACCAGCGCATGCTGGCGGCCCATGCGTTTCAGGGTCTTGACGATGTCACCCACATTGGCCCGGGACACGTCCTCCATGTCCAGCACGTCCAGACGTGACTGGGGCGTCATGATGTCGCGAACGAAGATATCCTCGTAGCGACCGCCCACCTCCTGCAGGTATTTCATTGGCCGTTCGCCCTGCAGGTCGTTGAGGGTCACGATGCCGAGGATGGCATTGTTGTGGTCGATCACGAACAGCAGTCGCACGCCGCTGGCAATCATCTGCCGCTCGGCCTCCACCAGCGTCGCGCAGGGTCCCATGGAGATGGCGGCGACCTGCAGGAAGTCGGTCATCACGTCGCGGGCAGGATTGTTCAGGCCCACGTGTTCGGGCAGACGCTGAGGTGGGCGATGGAAGCTGGCCCCGGGTTCCAGGGCCTGGTGAGCGAGGGTGTGGTACTGACGCAGCATGGTTACCTCCCGGTGTTGTTCGGAGCCCGCCCGCATGACAGGGCGGGCTTGAGGTGTTTCTTCTATTGATAGACCATCGTTCGAAACAAGGACGCGCGACCGCTCGCAGGTCATAAGCTGGATCAATGAGGTGCCATGAGTCCCCTGTTCGACACGCATTGCCACATCGATGCCAAGGAATTCGATGCCGACCGGGCACAGGTGATCGCCGAGGCGCGTGCTGTTGGCGTAACGCGCATGCTCGTTCCCGGTGTGCTCGCCGACGGCTGGGATGCGCTGCAGTCCCTGTGCGCCTCGGAACCGGGGCTCTACCCGGCCTATGGCCTGCATCCGGTGTACTGTGACCGGCACCGGCTGGCTGACCTCGACCGGCTGGCCCGCCAGCTCGAGTCCGGGGCTCCGGTGGCCGTGGGCGAGATCGGGCTGGATTTCCAGATTCCCGCTGCCGACCGCGACGCCCAGATGCGATTGTTCGAGGCCCAGCTCGCCATGGCTCGCGATGCCGGCCTGCCGGTGGTGCTGCATGTGCGCAAGGCCCACGATGCAGTGCTCGACTGCCTGCGCCGAATCCGGGTACCGGGCGGTTTCGCACATGCCTTCAACGGCAGCGTGCAGCAGGCGGCGATCTACGAATCGCTCGGCTTCAGGCTGGGGTTCGGCGGCATGCTGACCTATGTGCGCTCCACCCGGCTGCGCAGGCTGGCGCGCGAGCTGCCGCTGGATCTGCTGGTGCTGGAAACCGATGCACCGGATCTCACCGTGGCCTCGCATCATGGCGAGCGCAACAGCCCGGCCTATCTGCCGGAATGCCTGGCCGCGCTGGCCGAGGTGAAGGACGAGGATCCGGCCGAGGTGGCCCGGATCACCACCGCCAACGCCTGTGCCGTGCTCGGGCTGGACTGTCCCGGGGACTGAATCAGGGTAGAATCGGGCCAGCGCCCCGAGAGACCCGAGCATGGATTTTCCACCCGGACTGCTTCCCGATGGCCTGGTCCGGGCCGCCAATCTGGTGGCCCTGGGCTGGCTGCTGCACGCCCTGCGCCGGGTGCCCTGGTCACGGCTGCTGAACGACAGTGGTTTCAGTCACGTGCTGTTCGGCGCCTGCGTGGCGCTGTTGGTACTGTGGAACCTGCGCGCCGGTATCCAGCCCGCGCTCAACTACCATCTGCTGGGCGCAACCACCCTGACCCTGATGGTCGGCTGGCCGCTGGCCAGTCTGGGCATGGCGGTCGTGGTGCTTGGCTCGGCGGTCAATCACGGTGAGGGCCTGGCGACCTTCGGCATCAATCTGCTGACCATGGGGCTGCTGCCCATCCTGCTCACCCAGAGCCTGTTGCAGTTTGCCCAGCGCCGGCTGCCGCACAACTTCTTTGTCTACGTCTACATCAACGCCTTTCTGGCCGGCGGCCTGGCCATGGTAACGGCAGGCGTGGCCGGGTCGCTGGTGCTGTGGGCCGCCGGCGTGCATGAGCCGGGCTGGCTGGCGGAGCGTTACCTGATCTATTTTCCCATGCTGTTCTTCTCCGAGGCACTGGCCAACGGCATGGTCACCACCATGCTGGTCGCGTTGCGCCCCGGCTGGGTGTGCAGTTTCGATGATGCCTTGTATATCGACGGAAAATGACAATTAAAAACAATCTTCAAGAGTTCATATTCAATGTCGATTATGAAGATTTCGAAGCACGGGTGATCGAAGCCTCGCGCACGCAGCCCGTACTCGTTGATCTGTGGGCCGAGTGGTGTGCACCCTGCCGGGTGATCGCGCCGACACTGGAACGGGTCATCGCCGAGCGCCTGCCCGCCCTGCGGCTGGCCAAGGTCGAGGTGGACGAGGGCGAAAACATGAAGCTCGCCGGCCATTACCGGGTGCGCGGCTTTCCGACCCTGCTGCTGTTCGCCGGTGGTGAGGAGCGGGCGCGCTTCAGCGGCAACCGGCCGCGGCACTTCATCCACGAGTGGCTCGACAGGCACCTGGGCTAGTTGTGTAAACCCACCAGGTTGTTCACAGCTGGCAGCCGGCTGATGGGCGGGTGGTAGTCCAGGCTAGCATGAGGGCGATGCCAGTTGTACTGGTGGAGCCAGCGGGGGAGATGGCTCGCCCGCTGTTC
>NZ_JALTON010000062.1:0-714 GCF_027000115.1 Thiohalobacter sp.
CGGCCGTAGTTGTTGGGCAGCAGGTTGATGGCGGCGGTCAGCGCCGTCATCGAGAAGGCCGGCGACTCAAACGGATTGTTCATGGCCATGGTCAGACTCCTTTGCGAACGAGGATGCCGATGGCCTTGAGCTCCGCGATGGCGGCGGCCTTCTCGGCGTTGGTGATCCCGGCGGGCCACACGAGGGCGTGATCGGCGACGATGGCGTGACGGGCGAGCAGGATGCCGTCGTCACGGTCGGAGGCCGAAGCGTCTACCGGCTCCAGCAAGATGCCGGCGGCGGTCTGGCTGCCGTCGGTGGCCGCCGGATCCAGCGCCTTCACCTTGCCGGTGGCAGAGACGATGCCTACCACCGCGCCCAGGGCGAGGTTCTGGCCGGAAGCCACGGTGGCCTGGTCGCGGGAATAGAGATTGGGGGCCTCATACTTGAGCAGGTCCCCGAGATTCATGCCTTCGGTGATCACGGGCATCTCACACCTCCTTGGCCGCGCGCTTGCGGGCGGCGGCTACGACGGGGTTGTCATCCAGACTCGCGGCAGGGCTCAGCCGCTGCGGGTCGATGTGGCTGGCGATCTCGGGCGCCTGGGCCCGGTACTCGAGCAGGGCCTCGCGCACCGCCTCCTGGCTCATGCCCTGCGCGAGAAAGCCCGCCGTCTTTTCCGGGCAGCCGGCGAGCAGGCAGAGATCGGCGATGGCCCGGGCCTCATTGCGAGCG
>NZ_JALTON010000062.1:724-1647 GCF_027000115.1 Thiohalobacter sp.
CGCAAGCAGCGGGATCAGGGTCATGGTGCTCCATGGTCAGTGCCTCCTGGGGTTGGGGTAAGTTCGTGTGAATCGGGGGATCGAGTTCCGCGCGCATGGCCGCGACGGCGTCACGCAGGGTGCCGATCCGGTCGGCCAGCCCCGCGGCCACCGCGTCGCCGCCGAAGTAGAGCCGCGCTTCGGTTTTGCGCACCGCCTCGACAGTGAGCCCCCGGTGCGCGGCCACCGACTCGGTGAAGATGCCGTAGAGGCGATCCACCTCGGCCTGCAGCGCGGCGCGGGCATCGTCCGAGAGCGGCGCGTGGGGGCTGAAGTCGTTCTTGTGGCTTCCGGCGTAGATGGCGGTGAAGCGGTAGCCGTCCTGTTCGTCCTTTCGCGATTGGTCGGCGTGCATGGCGATGACGCCGATGGAGCCGACGCCGCCGGTACGGGTCACGAATACCTCATTGCTTGCCGCCGCCAAGGCGTAGGCGGCGGAGAAGGCCTGGTCGTTGGCCACGGCCCAGACGGGCTTGTCATGCGTGGCGGCACGGATGCGCTCGGCCAGTTCGAAGACGCCGCCAGCCTCGCCGCCCGGGCTGTCGATGTCCAGCACGATGCCGGCCACCGCCGGGTCCGCCACCGCCCGGCCGATTTGATCCCCGATCTCCTGGTAGCTGGTAAGCCCTGATGCCGCCTCCAACCCCAGCGCGCGGCGCACCAGGGTCCCGTGGATCGGGATCACGGCGATGTCGCCCTGTCGGGCGGCGGACGGCGTTCGCGGCGCCGGCACAGGCGCGGCGCTTTCGGTTTCCGGCCAGCCGACGCGCGGGCCCAGCACGGCAAGGATCGCGTCCAGCTTGGCGCGATGAATCAGCAGCGGCGTGTTGAACAGCCGCGCGGCAATGTGAGGCAACGGGTTCACGGGTTGTTGGGTCCTTGCG
>NZ_JALTON010000062.1:1657-2389 GCF_027000115.1 Thiohalobacter sp.
ATGCCTGGGATCGGAGTCGAACACCAGTCCCAGCTCGTCGGCGCGCTGGTTGTCCGCGGCGATCTCGCGATCCACGTCCTCGGCGTCGTAGCCGAAGGCCGAGATCGCCTCGGAGCGGCTCATGAGCCCGGCGCGGATGGCGGTGAGCAGCGCCTTGAACTCCTTCTCGGGATCCACCCACTGCCAGCCCTGCGGGATCCACTTGCAGTTGAGGTACTCCCGCCGGCGGCGGGTGAAGTCAGGCAACGGCAGGGCGCCTTCCAGCGCCGCCTGCTCCATCCAGGCGCGCCAGACCGGGCGGCAGAACTGGTGCACGATTACGCCGTGCTGGATCGCCTCGCAGCGGCGCCGGAACTCCAGCAGCCCCGCGCGGATGCTGGAGTAGTTCACGCCGGTAAGGTCCCCGGTCAGCTGCTCGTAGGTGACGCCGATGGCGGCGGCCACCGCGCGGAACTGGGTGCGCAGGAACTCCGAATAAGAACCGCCCACGTCGGCCGGATCGGAGAATTTGACGTCTTCGCCGGGCTCCAGAATCTGCAGGGTGCCGGGTTCGAGTCCTGCCAGCGCCACACCGGCGGCATCCGCCTCGCCTTCGCCCATGAGGTTGTCCTCCGGGCTCTGGCGGGTGATGAAGCCGGCGAACATGGCGGCGGTCTTCTTGCGAACCAGTTCGGCGTCGTCGTACTGGTCGAGCTCGTTGAGCTTGACCAGTACGACGACGCCGAACTGGTT
>NZ_JALTON010000063.1 GCF_027000115.1 Thiohalobacter sp.
CGGGCAGATCCAGCGAGCCGTCCTCGAGGATGTCCACTTCGATGCCCTTGAGCAGGGTGATGCCGTCGAGTTTGTCATTGAGCCGGTCGATGTCGTCCACCTGTCGGTGCAGGGCATCCGCATCGAGACCGTGGGCCACGGTCAGGTGCCGGCTGTGATCGGTGATGGCCAGGTATTCGAGCCCGGCGCGCTTTGCGGCGCGGGCCATGTCCTCGATGCTGGCGGTGCCGTCGGTGGCGCGGGTATGGCAGTGCAGATCGCCGCGCAGGTCGTCGCGCGCGATGAGCACCGGCAGGCGCCCTTCCCGGGCGGCCTCGATCTCGCCGCGCGCCTCGCGCAGCTCCGGCGGAATCCAGGGCAGATCCACGCTGGCATAGACCGATTCCTCGGTTTCGCCGGCGATGCGTTGCTCGCCGCGAAACACGCCGTACTCGTTGATCTTGAGCCCGTTCTGCTGGCCGAGATGGCGGATCCGGATGTTGTGCGCCTTGCTGCCGGTGAAGTAGTGCAGGGCAGCGCCGAAACTGGCCTTTTCCACCACCCGCAGGTCCACCTGCAGACCACACCGGAGGTAGACGGTGGAGCGGGTGGTGCCGCGGGAGACCACGTCGGCCACTTCGTCGTATTCGGTGAAGCGCTGCATCACCGGGCTCTCGCCGCGCACGGTGACCAGAATGTCGAGATCGCCCACCGTTTCCCTGCCGCGGCGATAGCTGCCGGCCACCACCACCTGATCCACGCCCGGGGTCTTTTGCAGCCAGGCCACCAGGGGTTCGGCATAACGGCGAGCCACCGAATGCAGGAAGCGTTTCTCCGCGGTGCGATGGGCGCTGATGTTCTCGAGGATGCGCTGTTCGGTTTTGGGGCCGAAGCCGGGCAACTGGCGCAGCCGGCCGCGGCGCACGGCGTCCTCGAGTTGTTTGAGGGTCTTGATGTGCAGATCCTGGTACAGGGCCCGCACCTTCTTGGGGCCGAGCCCCGGGATCTTGAGCAGGGTCTCGAGGCTGGCCGGCACGCGCCGGTGCAGCTTGTCCAGGGCGCGGGCGTGGCCGGTGTTGACGATTTCCACGATCTTGGCCGCCAGCTCCTTGCCGATCCCCGGCAGGCGGGTGAGGTCCTCGCCCCGCTCCACCATGTCGGAAAGTTCCCGCCCGAGGTGGCGCACGGTGCGCGCGGCGTTGCGATAGGCGCGCACGCGGTAGGGGTTGTCGCCCTCGATTTCCAGCAGATCGGCCATCTCGTCGAAGATGGCGGCGATGTCCTCGTTGTGGACCGGCATGGGTCGGCCGCCTCCTTCCGTGCCACGACGCATGTATCTGAAGCAAGCATACCAGCAGTGGCCGGCGAAGACAGGGGCGGGCCGCGATGTCAGGCAGGCACCCTGCCGGCGTTCAGGGGCCGGAAGGTTGTTCGAGGGTTGTGACCTGCGCGTGCTGTCGTCGCCAGTTGGCGAGTTGTGCCTCGATGGCCGGGGTACTGTGGAAGCGGGGCCGGGAATGGTCGTAGTCCTCGGCTGCTTCCCAGTCGCGGATCAGATCAACGGCGATGCGGAAGGCGGCATCGAAGTCGCGGGTCTGTTGCAGACCGTGCTTGAGCAGGGCACGGCCGAAGTAGGTCAGCTCGGCTTCATCGCTGCAGCCGAAGGAGACCCGATCGGCGGCCGCCGAGGTCATGATCAGCGTGTTGCCGTCGTCCAGCGGTTCGATGAAACCGCCCGAATAACAGGCCGAGACGATCACCACCTTCCAGCGGATGCCGCTTTCCGCCAGCATTTCGGCCAGGCGTTTCGCCGACAGATCGTTCAGCGACAGATCGGCCAGGGAGACGGCCAGTTCGTGTTTCCGGCTGCCGTGGCTGGTCAGGTACAGCACCAGGATGTCTTCCTCGTCCATCACTTCGGCCAGGCGTTGCAGGGCGCGCGACAGATTGGTCACCGAGGCCAGCGGCAGGCTGCGCACCAGCCGCGGATTGTTGATCAGGGTGACCGTGTGGCCGGCGGCGGCAAAACGCGAGGTGAACAGTTCGCGTGCCAGACTGGCTTCCTTCATGAACACGTCCTGATCCCCCCAGGCACCGAAGCTGAGCAGGAAGATGTCGATCACGCCGGGCGTGCCCGGCTGCAGTTTCGAAAGATGTTGCGCCAGCAGGGTCGGCTGGCGATAGAAGGTGGCTTCGGCATCCACCTGGGCCGCCCGGGCCTGTTGCTCTTGCTGGGCCGCGACCCGGGCTTCGGGCGAGACGGGCGTCTCGCCCACGTAGCGCCCCATGAACCAGAAACCGTGCAACACCCGTTTGTGTCCCTGGGGGTGCTTGCG